>NZ_JBXWSM010000024.1:0-54498 GCF_059613405.1 Ruegeria sp. BHSA118 | reverse complement strand
CTAAAGCGCGCGCCAAAAAGATGGCGATCGAAATGTTGGAGGATGTCTCGATCCGTGACCCCGAACGGGTAATGCGGGCCTACCCACATGAGGTGTCAGGCGGCATGGGTCAGCGCATCATGATTGCTATGATGCTAATCCCGAACCCCAACATTCTGATTGCGGATGAACCGACTTCGGCGCTGGATGTCAGCGTTCAGCGGCAGGTGCTAGACATAATGGACGGGCTAGTGAAGGAACGGGGAATGGGCCTAATTTTCATCAGCCATGACTTGAATCTTGTTTCCGAGTTTTGCGATCGTGTCCTCATCATGTATTCGGGTCGGATTGTTGAAGTGTGTGAAGCGGATAAGTTGCATCAGGCTCAGCACCCGTACACTCAAGGCTTGCTGAATTCGCTTCCTCGGCTGGATGACAAACGCATCCACCTGAGTGTTTTGACCCGTGACCCTTCCTGGTCTGACGCGCCGAGTGTGAGGGGTTGAAATGACCGCACTGGAAATCAAGGACCTGAATGTTTGGTTCGGTCACGCTCATGATCGCGTGGATGCCGTAAAGTCCGCCGGCCTGAATGTCATACAAGGCGAAAGTTTCGGTCTGGTCGGAGAGAGCGGGTCTGGTAAGTCAACAATTCTGCGTGCGATAACGGGTCTTGCACCCCAATGGTCTGGCACCATTCGGGTCGAGGGAGAACCACTTTATGGAGCAAAGCGAGATCGCGGTTTCTTTCGAACCGTGCAAATGGTTTTCCAGGATCCATATGCTTCGCTTCACCCGCGTCACACTGTCGATCAGGTTCTCAGCGAAACAATTCACCTGCATGGATTGGACAACATCGATAAACGTGTAACCGACCTGCTGAACGATGTTGGGCTTGGACAACGGTTTCGGTTCCGGTACCCACACCAGCTCTCTGGTGGCCAACGTCAACGCGTGGCTATCGCGCGGGCCTTGGCAGGTGAGCCGGACATCTTGCTTTTGGACGAACCCACGTCAGCATTGGATGTCAGCGTTCAGGCCGAAGTACTTAATCTACTGACTGACCTGCGCTCGCAGCGAGGACTTACATATCTAATGGTATCTCATGATCTTCCAGTGATCGCGCATATGTGTGAACAATTGGCGGTTATGAGAAATGGTGAGATTGTTGAGGTTTTATCTTCGGAAACTCTGCGTTTGGGGAAACCCAATCACGAGTATTCTAAGCAATTGCTAAGTGCGTCGGGTGCCCCGCATCAGTAGCAGTTATTCGTTCAACGTGCTAATTACCGTTCGCATTTTCACTTCGGGTAGCATCATATCTTCTAGATATTAACGTCGCCATTTCAGACAGTACTCAAAAGTAAGCTTTTATTGGGCTGAGGCAGCGTGTTCAATCAGGGAATTTTACGGAATGAGAATCGTACAATAAACCGCTGGGCGAATACCTCATTACAGGCGCTTACGTTGCAGGCTGAGCCCAACCTGTTCCTTCTGGTTTGTCGCTGCACGCATTCGCAGCGTGAAAATAGCTGCGGCTGCGTCATTATTGGCGCCGCCACGCGGCGTATAGAACGGTCATTCAAGATGTTCGTAGTGAATTACAAGGATCAAATTTATGTGTCGCTGACAAACTGAGCTTGCGTTAATGTTTGCTCACTCAAGGGAATACGTCCTGGGCCACTGCCCTCTGTTACATAGTTATTTCGCAATCAAGTGACCGAACAGAACCCTCCAGACCGCGAGGTTGTTCTCTATGACTGGCTAGCAAAAAGGGGAACGAATTTGGCACTCAAACATTTGGCGCCAAGCGGGTGTGTTCGAAAACTAAGGAAGCAACGCTTTCAGAATGGAATGTTCAGAATTCAATGGGCCTATATCTTTGTGTTGGCTAAATGAAGCGCCGCCAGTGTAGGGCAACCTTCTGGTTATACAGTTGTAAGGGAGTTTTTCCAGGTCGCAGAGAAAAGCACCTGGCGAAGAGACCGGAAATATATCTCCTGCAATCGGTTCGAAGTCTGCTCGAAAGTGCGTAGTGCTCTTAACGCAAATCACTGAATAACTCTCAGGGTTAAGGCCGATATGAGTAAAATGTGCACGATCCAGGCATTGGTTGCGTGTGCTTGTGACGACAAGGTCAATTTTCGCCACGCACCCAACTAAACGCAGTGCCGCCGTCTTGCCCAGCGTTGCGACACCGCCGCCATACATTTCTCCGGTATAGCGGCAGAAGCCATCACCCACAGCCAAAACTTCAAACTCTGCCGTGACCGGTATGTGGCCCGCTAGATCGGACTTTGCGCCGATTGCCAGATGGACCCGCGCGCCTTGTCCTGCTGCGTGGGCCTGATGTGCACTCTCGGGATCATGAAACAAACCCATCAGCACATTCTTTACCCCGCCCTCAATCAGTGCTGCGAGCAACCCTGTAGTATCCGACGTTCCCCCGGCACCAGCGTTGTCCTGAACGTCCGCGAGGACAACAGGTTTCTTCCGCCTTTGACGACATGTGAAAACGGCTTCCTCCAGAGACAACATCGAGCAATCGAGATCAGCTTCGCGCGACAAAAACAAGTTCACGATTTCTTCGGCGGCAGCTGCGGCTATCTCGGCTTTGGATGCGTAGACAACGCAAGACGGGCCGGTGTCGGGGAAGTCCGCCGCTGTGAAACCAAGAGCAATTTCGGCCAGGACCCCCTGCTGTTCAAATCTTGCCGGCAATTGATAGATTTCGTTGAACGGTACAGAACCAGTATGTTGCGCATGCAGGGGGATGAGATAAGGCACCGGTAAGAATGACTTGTTCAGCTTTTCGCCTTCTAACAAGCGCTGCAGAACCGGAACGCAACGTGCACCCGTTTCCGCCATGTCCAAATGAGGATAGGTTCTAAAAATCGACAAATAGTCGGCGTAATCAACCATTTCAGCAGAAATGTTGGCGTGCAGGTCCAAACTTGCGACCACCGGAGTATTGGAGCCCACGATTTCTCGTACACGACGTAATATCTCTCCTTCACCATCAGCAAAGCTTTCAGTGACCATTGCCCCATGGAGGTCAAGATAAACGCCGTCAATGTGGCCCGCATCTCTGAGCCCGTCCAACAGCATCCCGCAAATCGTTTCAAAAGCATGGTCGGTCACTTGTGCGGACGGCTCGGCGGCGCACCACAGGATTGGCGCGACTTCAAGCCCTGCTGCTACTGCGGTCTTGGCAAAACCTGCGATCGGAAGGTTCATGCCAGTTGTTTCCGAAACCACCTGCGTTCCATGCAACATACCGGGCCAGGAATCCGCCATTTCAAATTCGTGCAGACCGGCTTGCGTCACACCAAAACAATTGGTTTCGTGCTGAAACCCCGCGATCGCAATTCGCTTGGTCGTCATCATATGTGTTCGATTTCTTGACTAGTACGCGGTGCAGCAAAAACACTTTGCCCGTAGCGGATGGTTTCGAGCACCTGCGTATCTGACAGGCGGTGCGGATCGTGCAAGGGATTACGCGACAGGATAACGAAGTCAGCAAATTTTCCCGGTTCGATAGATCCGCGTTGGTCCTCCTTGAATACCTGCCATGCGGCATCGATAGTCTGGGCACGTAGAGCCGATAGAACGCTGATCTTCTGATCCTCGCCGAGCACACGGCCAGAAACGGATTTTCGATTTACCGCACAATGGGCCAGGTGAATCGGACGTGTCGGAGTGACCGAAGCATCGTTGTGGATCGTATATCGCACGCCATACCGTTCGGCTGACGCCGCTGGCGATATCCGCTCAGCCCGCTCAGGCCCCAAGAACGTGTCGTAGTGGCGATCCCCCCAAAAAAACACATGAGCGGGAAAGAAGCTGACAGTAAGTCCAAGCTGAGCCATACGCTCTAACTGGTCGTCCCGCAGGGCCTGGCCGTGGATAATTGTGTGACGATGATCTTGGCGTGGGTGCACTATAAGTGCCTTTTCCACGGCATCTATGAACATCTCTGCGCCGGCATCACCATTGCAGTGGCAATGAATCTGGAAACCTTGGCTATGAAGCTTGCTGACGTCGGCATTCAACTGTTCTTGCGAGGTATACACCATCCCACAAGGGTGATCCGGATTGGTCGGTTTGAAATACGGGACAGACAGATAGGCGGTCTGCAACTGAAATGCCCCATCAGTGAACAGTTTGCGTGGACCCAGAGTGAAATGCGGGTTTCCCGGCCAGTTCGTGCCGATCCAGTTGGCAGACAACTCAGGCTCCAGACTTCCGACAGGTAAGAGTTCTATGCCAATTCCCGGATCCTGATCGACAGAAAGGCTGGCAAAGTGATCCAACATGGTTTGCGACGCCCAGGCATTTTGGGCATAAGTCACCCCATGGGCGAGATATTCGTCACGACAGGCGTCAAAGCCTTGCCAGAACCTTTCGCGGTCAATCAGGAAGTCAGTATCGCCCATTTCTCCCATGGCCGATAACCCTTCTATCAATCCGGTCAGGGCTCCGGTGTTGGGATCACGGCCAAAGCGACCACCTTCCGGGTTAGGTGTTTGGCGATTTACCCCGCGTTTCTCAAGCGCAAGAGAATTGGCTACGCCATTGTGACCCGATGCATGAATAACCCAGATTGGATGATGTTGTGATACATCGTCTAGTTCGGCCCGGGTCGGCATTCGGCCTTCCAGAATAGATGTATTGTCAAACGACACACCCATGACCCATTCGCCTTCGGGTGTTAATTTGGCCTTCTCCCGAAGCCTGTCCAGCGCCTGTGCCATTTGCCTGCAGTCCCCTAAAGGGGGCGACGACAGGTCAACACGGAACAGCCGGATAAACCCCGGATCCGGAAAATGCCCGTGTGGGTCGATGAAAGCGGGCATCAGAGTACGACCCTGAAGATCGTACTCCTGAGAATCCGCGGCCATGCGTGCGCGCAGATCAGCCTCGGCACCCACTGCCTGAATTCTGCTTCCTTCGGTCAGAACAGCCTCTGGTGAAGAGTTCTGCGCATCCATCGTCAGGATTGTGCCGTTGAAATAGAGTGTGCTTGGCATTGAATTTCCTACTAAGACAGTGGTGCCAGACATCGCAGCCCGTGGCCGTCGTCCACTTCCCATTCCGGGGTCTGGGTGCAGATGTCCTTGGCAAAAGGACAGCGTTCGCGGAACTCACACCCGGAAGGGCGCTTGAGCAAGCTGGGGGGTTCCCCTTTGAGGGCAATCCGTTCCAATCGCGCATCCGGGTCGGGCTCTGGGTTGGCACTCAGAAGGCAGCGTGTGTAGGGGTGACGCGGGTCATTGAAAATCTTCTCGGTTGTGCCTTCTTCGACCAAACGACCAAGATACATGATGCCCATTCTGTCGGCCACGTGACGCACGACGCTGAGGTTATGAGTGATTATAACCATCGCCAAGCCCAGCCTTTCACGCAGATCGTTGAGCAGATTCAGCAACTCACCCTGTACCGATACATCAAGACCAGCAGTTGGTTCATCCGCGAGGATCAGCTTGGGTTCCAACGCCAACGCGCGAGCTACACCCACACGCCGTGCCTGGCCGCCAGATAGCTGATATGGATAACGATCAGCAAAATGTGTCGGCAGATTCACCATTTCCAACAGGCGCTTGGCCTCGGCATCCAGATCGCGGTCTTTCATGCCTTGAATGCGATAGGGTTCGGTGATCAGGCTGCGGATCGTCAGGCGGGGCGAAAGGCTTCCGACCGGATCCTGAAACATCATTGCCATGTCTTTGCGCAATGGACGCATGACACTTTCCGGGGTGCCCCGAATTTCCTGACCCTCAAAAGTGACCGAACCGTCTTGCGCAGGCGCAAGACCGGCAATGGCGCGAATGACCGTGGTTTTGCCAGAGCCGCTTTCACCGACCAGCGCGTAGGTTTCGCCGGGTTGCACGGTAAAGCTGACGCCCGCCAATACATTGACCGGGCCATAGCTGGTTTTAAGATCCACGACGTTCAGCAAGCTCATGTAGTGACCTCCTCGTGGTTCAGCCAGCACGCGGCGTGATGGCCTTCTTTCAACTGATCCAGCGGCGGCACTTCGGTGGCACAGCGCTCAACGGCTTGATTGCACCGATCCCGGAAAATGCAGCCCCCCGGCAGGTTGGCCAGATCGGGTACTTCACCGGGAATGGTGGGCAAAACGCGGGCGCGATCCTTGATGTGACCGGGATCGCATTCGATCAGGCGGCGGGTGTAGGGATGTTTGGGATTGTGGAAAATTTCACGCACGTCCCCGCTTTCGACAACCGCACCGGCATACATCACCACCACCCGGTCGCAAAGTTCCGCAATCACGCCCAGATGGTGCGAGATGAACAGGATGGCACAGTGAAACTCGCGCTGCAGCTCTTGCAGGCGCTCGATGATCTGTACCTCAAGCGTTGCATCCAGTGCCGTAGTCGGCTCATCCGCGATCAAAAGGTCAGGCTCGGACATCAATGCCATTGCGATAGCGATCCGTTGGCGCATCCCGCCCGAGAATTCATGCGGGTACTGCTTTAGGCGCGCTTCAGGATCGGGAATGCCAACAGCGCTCAGCATTTTGGCCGCATGCGCCAGCTTGTCCGCCTTTGACTGTTTGGAGCGGTGCTGAATGTCCAGCATCTGCTGCCCGATGGTCAGAACCGGATTATGGGTTTGCATCGGATCCTGAAAGACAATCGAAATATCCGCCCCACGCAGGTCGCGCATATGCCGTTCCGAGGCCTGCAACAGATCCTGCCCTTTGAACCTGATCTCTCCATCGCGGAACCGCGTATTGGGCGCGGTCAGCCGTAGGATGGATGAGATCAGGGTGGATTTGCCACAACCGGATTCCCCAACAATGCCAACGATTTCACCTTTGTTGACGTCGAATGTGATATCCCTCAGGGCCTTGAGGTCGCCGCGTCCAGTTTCGTAATCGACGCTGAGGTGGTCGATTTCCAGAAGTGTATCGGTCATCGCTGTTTCCTCAGTTTTGGATCAACCACGTCGCGCAAGCTTTCACCCAGGAACGTGAACCCAAGTGTTGCCAGAATGATCGGCAGGCCCCCGCCCACAACCAGCCAAGGTGTTTGGCGGATCAGGGAATAGCCGTCCTTGAGCAACGCACCCCAGCTGGGGGTCGGAGGTTTCACGCCAAGACCCAGAAAGGACAGGCCTGCCTCAAGGGCGATAACGGTGGGGATATCCATGGCTGCCAGCACAGCCAGCACGCCGATGATATTGGGCAGCATATGCACGCCCAGAATGCGTGCCATGCTGGCCCCCATCGACCGTTCGGCCAGAATGAACTCGGAATTGCGCAGCGTCAGCGTCTGGGTCCGCGCAACGCGCCCATAGGTCGGGATCGAGGTCGCCATGACCACGAACACCACCGTTTGAAGGCTTGGCCCAACCAGAGCAACAACGGCCAGTGCGAACATCACGGTCGGAAAGGATCGAATGGTATCGAAAAACAGCATCAGAAGATTGTCGAGCCATTTCGGCCCATATCCAGCAATCATGCCCAACGTCAGGCCAATCGCCATTGCGCCAAATACGGCCGGCAATGCCACCTTGAGCGCAACCTGACCCCCTGCAATCACCCGCGAAAACGTATCGCGCCCCAGTTGGTCGGTCCCCAGAAGGTGTGCAGCGGATGGTCCCTGCATGCGCGATTTAATATCCATGGCAATCGGGTCGTAGGGCACGATCCAAGCCGCGAATACTGCGCAGAACACGATGATGCCGACGATGATCAAGCCCATTAGGCCAAGCGGGTCGCGGGCGACGCCGATGATGATCTGGCCCAGTTCGGAACGAGACTTTTCCATCATTCCCTCCTCAATGCGCCGTGCGCGCACGGGGATCGAGCAGCGCGTTGATCAGATCGGCCAACGCGGTCGACACCACGAACAGAGCCGTTGATATGAGGACAGAACCCATCACAATCGGGTAATTGCGCGTAGTGATACTGTCGATGACCAGCTTACCCAACCCCGGGCGGGCAAAGACAATTTCGGCAAACACGGCAGAGCTGAGCAGAAAGCCCATACCCACACCGATCACAGTGACCACGGGCACAATGGCAATACGCAACGCGTAAACCATCACCACGCGGCGTTCAGCGATGCCAAAGGCGCGGGCCGTGCGTACGTGACTTTCGCCCATCACCTCAAGCATCGAGGCGCGAACCAGACGGGCAATATAGCCGACCCAGCTGAGGCCGATCGCAAAGGCCGGTAGGACAAGATGATCTAGACGGTCCCAAAACCCTTCGCCTGCGCCAATGGCAGGAAACCATTGGAGATGCACGGCAAAAACCAGAAGCGCCAGAAGCGCAACGACAAAGGCCGGAGCGGCGACAAAGCTGACAGATACCGCAGCGGCGATCCGGTCGATCAACGTGTTGGGGTGCGCCGCCGCATAAGCGCCAAGGGCAATGCCCAGGCTTGCGGACCAAAGGATCGACGCAAAAATCAGCTCCAGTGTGTAGGGCAATTGCTGGAACACGATCTCGGTCACAGATCGGCCGGAAAAGACATCGGTACCAAGATCACCCTGCAGAAGGTTCCCGTAAAAGATCAAAAGCTGTTTCCAGATCGGCTGATCAAGCCCTAGGGCCGCGGTTAGTTGGGCCTGAAGTTCGGGCGTGGCGCGCGGGCCCAGCATGATCTGGACCGGATCGCCTGGCACGGCGCGGATCATCAGGAACATGACGGTGACCGCCACGAACAGGATGAGCAGCGACAGCCCGAAGCGACGGGTTGCGAAATTCAGCATGGCCAACTGGCTCCTTATGACTTGTTGGCGTTCGATTTGGCACGGCGAGCATCATGCGCCCGCCGTCCCTGGTCCACCTGGGGAGGTCAGGTCGCCTTGCCGAAATAGCGAAGCAGGGACAGGCCATCTGGCCGCAGGGCCGGAATGACCCGCGCGCTATGAATGACCGGTGTCGCCTCGTGCGTGATAAAGCGATAGGCGCCGCTTTCTTCCATCAGATCCTGCGCGCGCTGATACATTTCTGCTCGTTTTGCGATATCCGTTTCTGCGGCCGCGGTTTCATGAATTTCATTGAATTCAGGGCTGTTGAAGCGTTCCCAGTTCCATTTTCCGATCTGTTCGGGCGTGAACCACGACGTCGCATAATACGGGTCCGGCGTCATCGAATAGCGGTTCAGAACAAGCTGCAGGTTCTCATTGTCGCCAGATGCCCAGAACGCACCGGATTCCAGAACATTCACTTCAACCGTGATCCCGATCTGTGCCAGCGTCGCCTGAATGATCTGTGCAGTTGTTGTGAATGTCGTCTTGTTCAGCGTGTCCAAGGTCAGCGTGACGTTGGTTTCACCGGATTCTGCGAGCAGCTGCGCCGCCTTTTCGAAATTCGCGGCGGGTGGCACCAGCGAAGACGGACGATGCCCGGCAAGCCCCGGTGCGATGATGCCGGTCGATGGTTCAGCAGCACCAAAATATGCGGCCTCCAGAATGCTGGGTACATCCACCGCGTGTTGAATCGCCTGTCGTAGCTTCTGATTTTTTAGCTTCGGATGCTCGACGTTCATTCCCATCCAGACGTAGTAGAGTGAGGGCTTCTCAACCAATGATCCTCCATTGGGAACCCCGGTGCGATAACGCTCGACCGAGCCTAGAGACACACGAGTTACATCCAACTCGCCCGCCTCGAACGCAATCTCGGCTGTGTTTTCGTCATCAATCGGATAAATCTCGACGGTGTCCCAGGTTGGGGCATCTCCTTTCCAATCGGGATTGCGCTTGAGAACCGTCTTTTCCTTGGGTGACCAACTGTCCCGGAGGTAGGGGCCGGACTCGGCCACCGGATCCGCGCCGATCCGGCCACCGGCGGCTTCGACCGCTGCCTTTGAGACGATGTTTCCAGTAATGTAAGGCAGCGCAATCGACCAGATCGGTGCGAAGGGTTTGCTCAGTACGATCGTCCCTTCGCGTTCACCGGTCACATCAACATGGCTGAAGGGACCCAGATCGGGCTTGTTCGGACTATCGGTCGCGTCATCCACGATCCGTTCCATGCTGAATTTGACGTCCTCGGCAGTCATGGCGCCAAACCCGTTGGTGAATCCGATGTCGTCACGCAACGCGAACTTGATATGGGTCGGATCAGCCTGTTCGATCATCGTTGCAGCATCCAACTGCCAGCCCCATTCCTCGCCCGGCTTGTACTGGATCAGTTTGTTGTAGATCGAGGCATGAACCTCTTCTTCCACGACCCCAACGGAATGCGCCGGATCCATGTTTTGGGCATCGCCATAGGCGCGTACGCGCAATACGCCGTCATCAGCGGCAAAGGCGCGGTTCGCCCAACCCATCGGCAGTGCCGTGGCGGCCCCAAGCGCGGTTGCGCCTTTCAAAAACTTCCTGCGACCAACATTGGCCTTTGTCCATTCGATCTTCATGGTTTCCTCCCTTGGATTAAGTCAGAGAAGTCCACGTGGAACGGTTTCGGACCATTCCTTCGTCAGAACTTCGGTTTCATCGGCGCCTTCGGTGGCGCGTAGTTTGCGGTAGAGATAGAAATTCTGCGTGTCGCAACTCATGCGGCATTCGGTCGAGATAGCGACCTGCCAGTCCGCCCGCTCAAAGGTAAAATTCCAGGCTGTCTCGAAACGTGCAGTCGCCGGATCATCGGGATGGATACCGTAGTGCATTCGCACATCGCTGCCGACAATCAGATCGTGGTAGGGATCCCGCGTTTTACCGTAGTCATCAAAGGTCTCCAGCACCATCCGGCCGTCTTCAGTCATAGAATGCTCGGATTGCGCCGCAGTCGAACGCAAGAGCTCGGCGGCAAGAACTGGAAAATCCTGCGCCGGACCAGGTTCAGAGGCTTGTATTTCGTGCGTAACTTCGCGCACAGGTAAATGCAGGGTGCAATTCTGCAAGTGTAATGTCACCTCAGCGGAATTCGGCGTCGGCCAGATGATCGGCCAGTAGGATGTCGACACGGCCAGCCGCAACACATGCCCCAAACGCAAGCGATGCGCACATTCATTCAGGGCAATCTCAGCCTCGTATACCTCCCCCGGCTGCAAGATTTCAGGCGTTTCGTGACTCTGGTAATGGCAGAGGTTCAGCGACCGATAGCTGATGCGTTGCGAAACACCGTCCGGCGACACATCGCACAATCGAGCAACAAGCTGGGCGACAGGCTGATCCACCGAAAACTGAAACTTCAGTTTAGCGCGCCCCAGCAACTCCAGCGGCACTTGCAATGGTGCGCTGTCAAAACAGAGCGACAAGGCGTCATCGCTGGACTGATCTCCGGGAAGCTCGTTGTCAATCCGCATGCCAGCACAGAAATACCCGCTTTGCATGCCAACATGGCAAGGCGACACGATAGCTAGGGAGCCTGGGCCTGGGCTTTGGGAAAATCCGCCGGGTGCCAAATACCAAATCTGTTCCTGTACGTGCGGCGACGGCCAGCTAGCTTCCGCAATCCAACGACCTTGCCGAGGGCCATTTTGCGGCGTCGGGTTAAAGTGTTCCTGCATATAGGTCCGATACGCGGGCAAATCTTCGGCGCCGTTTTCCTGCCCTTTCAACCAGCGATCAAACCAACCGATGGCTTCGGAATGGAAATCCGCAGGATCAAGTTTCGAAATATGAGGATACCGATGTTCCCATGGTCCGATGACGGCCTTGCTTGGTGTCCTCAGGTTTGCAGCCAAAGCCGGTGGAGCATTCACATAAGCGTCTGCCCAGCCTGTGATCGCCAAAACAGGAACCTGAATGGCAGACCAATCCTCGCAAACAGAGCCATGCCTCCAATAGGAGTCACGGGTTTGGTGACGCAACCAATCTGCGGCAGAGAACGGGACAATTTTCAGGCGTGCCAGCCAATCCTCTCGCCAATCTGCACGTAGGTCCGGATCGGCGGGGCGCGTCAGATATGCAAACATCTGACTACCCCAGTTCACGTTGTCACTCAGCAGACACCCGCCCATAAAATGGATGTCATCTGCATAGCGATCGACGGTCGAAGCAACGCTAACCACGGCCTTCAAAGCTGGTGGTCGGCGAAAGGCCAGTTGCAAACCATTAAATCCGCCCCACGATATTCCAATCATCCCGACATGGCCGTCACACCAATCCTGCGCGGCGATCCAGGCTATGACTTCCTCGCCATCACGCAATTCCTGCTCAGAATACTCATCATCGAATTGCCCATCGCTGTCTCCGGTCCCGGCTATGTCGACCCGGACGCAGGCATACTCCGCCTCAGCAAACACTCTGTGCGTTGTTTCATCTCTCGGCGCGGTGCCGTCGCGTTTGCGGTAAGGCAGGTACTCCAGAATGGCGGGCGCAGGCCCTGTCTCAGGTAACCAGAGTCGCGCAGCTAGCCTCCGCCCATCGGAGAGTGTGATCCATGTGTTTTCGATTGTTTCAATTGGCATCTGGAGGCTTGTCTGTTGCGAGCTGATGCCGAAGAAAAAACCAATATACAGGCAAAACAAACTGTGCGATCTTGCGCAAAACGATGCTATTTGTCGCAAACTAGCGTCAAAACGCGAAAGGTATCGTCGGTGTCAGAGTATTTTTCTGCAAACCTGAGGTCATTATGCGCGGAGCACGGCAGCATTTCGCAGATTTGTCGTGATATCGGCGTCAACAGACAGCAATTCAATCGTTACCTGAATGGCTCTAGCCTGCCTTCGGCCCACAACATGCGCCGAATTGCGCGTCACTTCGATCTGACAGAAGCAGAGCTGTTTGCTGAAACTGCAAGCTTCGAAGGAATGCTAAAGGGTGTCCTGCCACAAGTTGGCAAAACGCCCGCAGACGCATTTCTGGATCCTTTTAGAGGTCAACAGAAAAATCTGAGGCGTTACGTAGGTTTCTATCATTCATATTTCTGCACGCCATCTTGGGAAGGAAAGATCTTCTGTTCATTGATCCGCATTCAGGAAGTTGATGGACTTTTCACGATTCGCTCTAGGGAAATTGCCACGTCGACAGACAAAAGCATGCACCAGATTTCTCGCTATTCCGGCTTGGTGACAATGCGGGGAAACAGGATATTCGTGACAGAACACGAGCTCGCGCGTGAAGGCAGCGTAGCCAACACCATCTTGTACTCCGCGCACCGGCAGCAATTGAAGTATCTACGAGGAATGACCATGGGCGTCGCTTGGCGCCCATACCCTCATCCCTATGCGGCCAAAACAATCTGGAAACGATTGCACGAGCGTGTAACTGCGCGCGAGGCTATTGCCGCTTGTGGTATCTACCCAATCCAAAGCAATAGGATCGATCCGACAATCAGGAAGCACCTAACCGAGGCTTGAAGCGTCGGATCGACATAAGCGGCGGTGCGGTTTCCTTGGTGCGATGTACCGTTCAAAGGACGCATTTTCATCCAGGCATTGCGCAATCAACTTCGCAAACGTGCTGATGACGTAACCTCATCACTGATGTTTGACTGGAAAACTTGAGGCCTGGGATCAAAACCCCCGACTATTGCAAGGCGGCTCTGTGGACGCATCCGGGTCAATAGAGACCTGGAACTCACTGTGTTTGGGAATGACCGGTCTAAAGACATCAAGTGCAACGTAACGATATCCCCGCGCGATCGGGGGCGGATTTGTCCCAATTTGATCGTACACCCATTGCCGCCTGGCACGGTTTCGACACCTTCTTCGACGCCCGCTCCGACAACCATGAAGTACTGTAGGTCCGGCATTCTTTCGGACCTATCGGCCCACCAGAACCCTCCGCCCTCGATCAAGTTCGAGGACGCGGGCCCTCCTTTGAAAAGCGCGTACTCCAACCCCGCCATTAGCTTCCAGAAGGGCTTCTTGTACTTGTCGTAACTGTGCGGTCCGTTGAGTTGATAGACGAGAGAGATCTCGATGTGATCCTGAAGATTCTGCCCGACGCCCGGAAGGTCTTGTTGTATCTCAATGCCATGCCTGCGTAGTTCATCAGCCGGCCCAATGCCCGACAGCATCAGAAGCTTTGGCGAGTTGATCGCCCCTGCCGACGAGATCACGTCTTGCGATGCTCTGATTCTTTTAGACTTGCCTCGTAGGGTGTACTCAACGCCCACGGCTCGCCCATTTTCTACGATAATCCGCGTGACCTGTGCGCGGGTCACGATAGAGAGGTTCTTTCGCTTGCGTGCCGGATTCAGATACGCGGTTGCCGCGCTGCTGCGAAGTTTGTTTCGTGCGGTGATCTGATACAGCCCACATCCTGCCGGATCGCCAGAATTGAAGGCCGGGTTATACGGCATCCCAGATTGCTGACATGCCTGCAGCCATGCTCGGGTCAGGGGATGAATGTGGTCAACGTCTGAAACGCCAAGCGGACCGCCGATGCCATGTGCGTTATTACAGAACCGGTTGTTGTCCTCGGCCTTTTTGAAATAGGGCAGCACATCTTGATACCCCCATCCGGTCGCGCCCTCCGCTTCCCACCGTTCATAATCGTCTGGATTGCCGCGAATATAGATCATCGCATTGACCGAGCTTCCACCGCCCAGCACACTGGGTTGTACCATGGTTTGCTGGGCGTCGTTACGCTCTTGTGTCGCAACCCACGGGATACGTTTGAGCAACCGACCTTGCGCTGTTTTATAGTAGGCGCCCGGAATGTGGATATAGGGGCTCCAATCACGTGGGCCTTCTTCCAGCAAGACTACGTTGCACTCCGGATCCTCTGACAAACGAGAGGCCAGAACGCACCCGGTGGAGCCGCCACCAAGAATTACTATATCTGCAGTATCCACGCTTCTGCCTCCTTCATCACGCACAAGGATCTTCCCGGTGCGACGACGAGCGCGAAATTTCGCAACACGCATTTTTCGACGCAGGATGACGCTGAAATTGCGTCAGACTGCGCATGTAGGAGTGGGTTTGCGAAATTGTTAGGTGCGCATCTCCCTGCAATGCTCGGTCAACAAGACCAGCAGGAGGGGTGGGCGTGGGTGACGCCGAGCATACGCGCCAGAAAATCGTCTATCGTTCGCTTGTTTCGAAGCATGCGACGATGATGATGGATCTGGAGATCGCATCGTCTTTGGAGTTTGACGGTATCGAGCTGTCAGTAGACAAGATGCGCGCCTTTCTTGCGGCAGGGTTCTGTCACGATGAACTGAAGTCTCAGATTGGAGACATCTGGATCCCGGGCATTGGATTTCTTCTGGATATCGAGCGTCAAGGTGACGATGCAAAGCGCCTTTTGAAAGAGGCAGAAGAGTTATTCGATCTCGCGGCTGCTGTTGGGGCCAAAGGTGTTCAGATCCTGACGGAGCCGGTGGATATCCAGTCAGTTCGCAATCACGCGAGCCACCGACCAATCCAAGGCTATGCCGGATTGCTTTCCTATCCACGCACTGAGCAGATCAAGCTGTCCGCCAAGAACCTGAAGGTTCTCGCGGATATGGCTGCCGGACGGGGGCTTGTGCTTTATCTGGAGGCGCTGGGTTGGGCACCGGTCAACACGATCGCAGACCAATGTGAACTGCTCGACAGGGCGGATCGGGACAACCTGAAAATGGTGGTGGATTTCTGGCACTGCTATGTGTCGGGTGACACGCCCGAAACTGTGGCTCGGATTGACAAAGATCGTATCTATGGCGTGCATGTGTGCGATTCACTGCCATTCCTGGGGGGGATTCCGGATGAAAGGGTCCTGCGAGATTTGCCCACCGGCAGTGGTGCTCTTGATCTGCGCGAATGGTGCGACGCTGTGAAGTCGACGGGATATGTGGGTTGGTGGAGCCCGGAGTTGTTCTGCCGAAAGCAACATCAGAGCAACAGCTTCCAAATAGCTACAGAACTAAAGTCACTTCTGGAAAACCTGATCCGATAGGATCCACACAAACGAAAAATGCCGTCACTTATGAGGTGATGAGGCAAACTACTAATGGGGATAACATGTCGAACACAGTCAATTGGGGCATTCTCGGTGCCGCGAACTTTGCGCTGAAACATATGGGCCCCGCAATTCACGCGGCAAACAATGCCAAACTGGTGGCCTTGGCCACAGGCTCCAAGCACAAGGTCGCGCCATTTCAAGCCTTGTGTCCTGATCTGAAGATCCATGACAGCTATGACGCATTGTTGGCTGATCCGGACATCGACGCGGTCTATATCCCGTTGCCAAATCACCTACATGTCGAGTGGTCTTTGAAGGCTCTGGAGGCCGGAAAACATGTCCTCTGTGAGAAACCGATGACCTTGCAGGCGGGCGAGGTTGATACTCTGATAGACGCCCGCGACCAAACTGGTTTGCTTGCTGCCGAGGCCTTTATGATCGAGCACCATCCGCAATGGCATTATGTACGCGAGTTGATCCGATCCGGAGAGATTGGGCGGCTGGTACATGTCAGC
This sequence comes from Ruegeria sp. BHSA118, assembly GCF_059613405.1. Classification (NCBI taxonomy): domain Bacteria; kingdom Pseudomonadati; phylum Pseudomonadota; class Alphaproteobacteria; order Rhodobacterales; family Roseobacteraceae; genus Ruegeria; species Ruegeria sp. BHSA118. Next base: position 38,185 of record NZ_JBXWSM010000024.1, on the reverse strand, counting down.
GGCATCTTTGCCTTCGACAGTCGGGAAGATGTCGAGAACATCCGGCATCGCCCTGAAACCGGCGGAGGAGCGCTGCGCGATATTGGCGTTTATGTGCTGGGATCGACCCGCTTTGTAACGGGTGAAGAACCGCAGGATATCTCGTCCCGCATCCGATGGGAAAATGACGTGGACGCCTTCACCGACATCCAGGCGAGCTTCCCTGGCTTTACCTATTCGGCCTACGTGACCACACGTCTCAACCTGTTTCAGGAAATGACTTTCCACGGTGAAGGAGGATTGATCCGTGTAACGGCGCCCTTCAACCCAAGAATCTATGGCGAAGCCAGTGTCGAGTTGCACAAAGATGGTCGAGATGTCTCGCGTAGGCGTTTCCCGATCATTGATCAGTATAAATTACAGGTCGAGGCATTCGGGGATTCGGCGACGACCGGGTCGCAATATCCGTGCCCGCTCGAGTTCTCTAAGGAAACGCAGGTTGCGATTGATCAAGCCTTCGAGAACAGTAGGGATATCTGAGCTACGCAGGCGAGCGCTCTCAAGCCGATGGGTTTACCCCCTTGGTGATACCTGCCCCCAATCCCCGCAAGCCTTCTTCGGTAAGGCGATCCTGAGTATGCTGGAGTGCTCGCATGGGCGCAATGTATGTCCGGTTTGAGCTGTCCTTGCGATGGCCAATGGCTGATATTCGCAGCCCGCAACCGGCCCGTCCGAACCTTTTCGGTTACGAGTTCATTCGAACAAATTATTGTTCAGTTTCTTAAGTGGGTTTTGTGAGAAATATGCTGGTTGTAGGGTTCAGATCGTCATTCGGATCCGTCAGAATACCAGCCGGGAAAGAAACCGAGATAGGTTGTTCCTTTGTATCACGGCAGAGCATGTGGTTATTGTCTCCGTCGCCCAGATCGGCAAGCGCCGCGGGTGTCACTATGCGTTGAGATCCATCCTCGGCCACTACAGTAATACTGTACAGATCACGTTCCACATCGCCAGGTTCCTTACCATTGGCCAGCGTAACGCCACCCGCCCAAGTTACTCTAATGGCTTGTACAATGTTGTCACTTGGACAAAGGCTTCCTCTGGTGCGACGTGGCCCCAATTTTCCGACCAAAGTCCAATCCTCGACAATCTCGGCAAAGATCATTGACGGCCCGTCTTCCAGCGGAGTCACGGCGACAGTGGCACCGCGGAAATCAAGTGTTCCATCGATGGAATGAAGGTGTCCAACAACCTCTACTGCAACCGGTGGATCCTCGAAAACGTTCCCAAAACCCCCGATGAGAAGCACCGTGCGCAATTCACCGGGATCGGTAGCAGGCAACACCGAAGCACAGTGCATTGTTCCGATCTGGCCTGACTTTGTTACAACTCTGAAGTCACCTGCCTGCAAAGTTTCCAGATCTACCTCGGTAGAAAAAATAACAGGCATCCCGTCTTTGCCCCTAGAACCTCTGCAAATGAGATTTGCTACACGGGGCAACGCCTCGAGCCCGTGGAAAGCAGAAAGCAACTCGGCATCTTGTCCTCCAGCTGAACTCGGCAATCCAAGGTTTGGGGTTGTATCTTCAAGTTATCGACTTGAAACGTCCTGCGCGCGCACAGCCGTTCCGGACAAGACAAACGCAGTGGCAAGTGCGAGCAACCTGATAGCTTGGCTCCATTTCCTAAACTGCTTCAGCAATAGGGTATTTCTCCACATTTGGTCCTCGGCGCTGCAGGCTTTCGAGCTGTTACGTGCTGGAATTTAAGAGACACACGCAAACAAGTTTTGTCGGACTTGCCGCTATGCGGTTGCCAACAACGCATCGGAAAGCTCATATTCCGAAAGGGCTCCGGGTGCACCTATTGCAACAAGCCTTGTTTCGGGCTTTCGGTGACCCCATGCGCCATCCCTTGCGATGTCCATGCGCTTTCCGACTACCTGTACAAGAATGCGATGATCTGGATCCTCCTCGCTAAAAACAAAACCCTTGAGGCGATAAACGTCGCCCGGAAGCTTTCGAATTGCAGTCTTGAGAGAAGACAGGCTAATGGGGTCGTCGACTTTCATCATAGTCGTCGAAAAGCTGTCAGAGTGATCGGCGCTTTGGCAACCGCAACCGGGCCCATGTTCGTGATGATCCGGTATTTTCGTTTCAAGTTGCTCGCTGGCAAAGCGTCCCACGGACAGCAAAATATCCAGCGGGACATCGGCATTTACGGCTTCGACCAGACGATATCGCCGGAAACGTGACCCAAGCCAATCATGAACCTTTTGAACCGTGGCCCTGTCAACAAGATCAACCTTGTTCAGAATAACCATGTCCGAAAACGCAATTTGGCGAAGCTTCAATTCCATTTGTTCAGGTGCTGCGAACAATTGCTCCGCATCGACTAAGCACATAAGGCTGTCCAAGCGGATCATGTCTCGGAACTTTTGATCCGTGAAGGTCATCGCGATTGACGACGGGTCTGACACGCCACTTGCTTCAAGGACGATGTATTCCGGCCTTTCAGGACGGGCGAGAACGGCTTCCACCGTTTCGATCAGGTCATCTCGTATCGAGCAGCACACGCAGCCATTCGCAAGACTCATCACATCATCTTCGAGACCGACTACCAAGTCAGCGTCAACGTTTATTGATCCAAAGTCATTCACCAGAACCGCAACCCGCAACCCGTGATTGCCTGTCAGGATGCGGTTCAAAAGTGTTGTCTTACCGGCTCCGAGAAAGCCGGTAAGGATCGTTACAGGAATTGCGGATGACGACCCAAATTCGATCATGTCATCACTCCGCCTTCTTCTTGCGGTTCGGGATGACATCATCGACCTTGATAACGAAATCACTGGGCCATTCTGGATCGGGGGCCCGGAATACGTCAGCTGGATAGTATTCCTTGGGATCAATCTCCATATCGCGGTATTTCTGGTCCTGCTGTTCGGCACGTGATGACCGAGGTGCTGGCGGCTTGATTTCATCCGGCAAGGTGATCTTGCCTTCTGCTTCCATCTTGCCCAATTCGCGGAATGGCGCGACCGAACCAGATTTTCCGGGAAGTGTCGCCTTCCGATACCAGATTGCATCTTTGGTGACGTTGACGACGGCGACATCCAACCCCCAGGCGAACAACCCATCATAATGGGCTCGGATTCCCGCGAGCATTTCGGCATCGATATCCTCGTCTTGCGTATAGTGGGTCACCATTGCAAGCCGTGGGCGCGCCTCAGCCATCATCTTACCAACAGCGTAGTGAGAAGTATGGTGCGTATCGATTGTGTAGTTGAACAGCTCCTGCGGCAGACCGTATTTGTAGGTCATCAATTGCCCGATATCCTGACCCGACATTTCGGTCACAAACACATCGACGCCTTTTCCGTATTCAAGGCTCAGTTCATCGGGACGTCCATCGCCGGTCCAAACAAAGCTAAGCCCGTTCCAATCCAGCCGATATCCGACAGCGCCGTCCTTGGCATGGCTGCGCGGCCAGGAACGTATGGTCACGCCATCTTCATCATAGACGATGCCACCTTCTTGGCGGAAATCGAATTCATTGACTTCGATCTCGTAGCCGTCACCGATTGGGAAAACATCGAAAGCTTCGAGATGCCATTTGAGCATCTGCTGCATACCTTTCACCATTCCGGCTGTACCAAGCTCGGGTGTCCGACCAGATGGACCGTGAATGCGCAGCGGTGTGTACCCGCCGGACCAAGCCCGAAACGGGTAGATGTAAGGGATGTCGGCATAGTGATCGACATGCAGGTGCGTAATGAAGATGTCGTTGATCAACTGACCCGGAACCTGCATCCCGATAATGTTGCGGACACAACCTGACCCGAAGTCGAAGAAAAACCGTTTTCCGTTACCCAACTCGACCATGATGCAGGTTCCAGCCTGATCTTCGCGGGGTGGAAAGGGCGTCGAACCACAGAACGATATACGCATTTCGTCGGGCCCGAGGTCTTCGGAAAGCGGGAAGTAGTTCGCGTTCGAACCTGTCATGTATTTTGTGGGGCGGAAGTACTCCGGTAGCGTGATGCCGCCCGCAGGTCTGCCGCCGTAAGGGTTCTTTAGGCTTTCGCCCAGTGGGCCATCGCCTTGGTGTGCTTGCGCTGCGCCTGAACCGTAACTAACGGCGCCTGTTGCGACCGCGCCCGCAGCGAGCCCCTGCATAACGTGGCGCCTGGTAGGGTTTTCGATGCCGTCAGATTGCTGGTTCGGTTCATTCTTAAGATCTTTGCCGTTGTCTTTTTTTGTCATGGCTATGCCCTCAATTGGAAACGCTGTGAGGATCGCGCTTCACCATCCGGCGAAGCTCGTTCACGAGTTCAGATTTGATATGGGCCCATTCCGCACGCTCTGAGGCTGCGATCGAAACATCATCCAGCAACTCCGAAGCTTTCCTCAGGTCTTCGATAACTTCTTTGAGCAACGCATCCGTTTCGATACGCCCTGAAAGCGCATCGGAAAGATCTGGAAGCTCGTCACTCAGTTCCCAAGTCACTGGATAATCCCCGGTTCCCACTATCTATTCTCACATCAAGATAAGTTCGGTTGACGACATGCGCCAAGTGAGTCACCGTGAGTTGGGGGTGAGTTTGCCTTGAACAAAGCTAATGAATTGCCGATAGATCAAGATGTTGCACCGCCATCGCCGGAGCTTGTCCGACAGGCACTTCAGAGCGTTGTGTCCAGCGTCGCGTTCCAGGCTTCGCCTCGCCTCCAGCAGTTCCTTACTTATGTCGTCGAAGAAACTCTTGCCGGTCGCGGTGCCCAGGTTCGCGGCTAAGCAATCGCAGTCGAAGTCTACGGTCGGAGCATTGATGGCACCGGTTGTCGGAATCTCGTTCGCGTCGAAGCCAGGCGGCTGCGTCGACTGCTACATGAGTTTTACGAAGATCAATGGGACGGTGAGGGAGTTCGAATTTTTGTTGATTCCGGCGGATACAAGCCACGGTTTTCGCAAAGAAGGACTACAGGAGATAGCACTTCAGAGGTACTGAGCGGCGATGTATTTCCAGAACATCGGCGTGTGCGGCAACTGCTGATAGCTGGATTGGGCTGCCTTGTACTGATTGCTTTAATTGGCTTTTGGTTTGCTCAGGACAACCAGGTGGATTCGCCCGCAACTCAATCCATAGAACAGGCTGAGAGAGCGGCCCTCGGTGAGCAGTCTTTGACGAGACTTCAGGCGGCTAACCTTGCGGATCAAGCCAGAGGCATGTTTTTTCCCGTTTTTGATGTCAAACGTCAGCAAATAGCACTGGGAATGTTCCAGCACGCTGTGGAACTCGACCCGGCTCTGTCTGACGGCTTTGCCGGAACAGCGCAGGTTTTGGCGACTCTGGCATTGCTGTCCCCGGATGAAGCGCAAAGGGACGATCTCTTCAGTCGAGCCTCAGAAATGTCTGGAACAGCGCTTGAATTGTCCCCTGCTGATGCATGGGCAAACGGCGCAAATGGTTGGGTGCTGGCTGTCAAAAACCAGCCAAACGAGGCATTGAAATACGCAAGAATGTCCGTCGAACTAGCACCGAAGGATGGCCATATTCTCGACCTTGCAGGTATCACTGCCATCATGGCTAACGCCCCGGAACTTGCAGCCGAGGTTAGTGATCCAAAGAGAGTCAGGTCAGGATCTGGTAGGTTTGGTGCAAGAAACATCTGGGGTGTTTCGCAACTTATGCTCGGAAACTACGAAAACGTTGTTGAAGCCTTTCAGGGCGCACCAGCTGCCGGAGCGCCTGTCAGCGCTCCTTCGCTCTTATTCCAAGCCGTTGCGCACGATCAGTTGGGGAATTCAGAAGAAGCACAACTGCTCGTTACTGAAATGCGCAGGACATGGCCCGATTTCCCGTCTAAGTATCTTGCCAACAGGATTTTTCACAGCGACGGCAAAACGCAGAAAGCGATACTTGATACACTGACGAGATACTAAGGAAGCGAGTTTCCTTGATTTCTTACGCACGATTTCAAGTTTTTAGGATCGACGTCATACTCAAAGCAACAATGCTAAACCGAGTTCGAATGGTTGGTTTAGGAGGCTGCGCCTTGGAGAGTGTGAAGCTATCACAAAATGCAAGAATAGGCAGTTGCAGAAAGTTATTCAAAGTCTGCTTAACTGCGCTCCGCGTTCTTTGGGGTATCGCGCAGCGTCGGTCATACTGGGCTCGAACCAGGCCTTCGATGCGGCTGACGCAAACGGCCGCTGTGGGCCGCCAACGAAAGCGGCCCGTGTAGTAAGATTTCAATGGCCTCTGCTATGGCAAGCGCATCCTCAAGCTCAACACCGAGATACCGAACGGTGCTGTCCATCTTAGTATGCCCAAGTAAGAGTTGCACCGCGCGCAGATTGCCCGTCTTTTTGTAAATTTGGGTGACCTTGGTCCGACGCATTGAATGTGTGCCATAAGCGCTTGCTTCCAAACCTATAGACGTTACCCAATCACGTACAATCCGCGCATACTGGCGCGTTGAAATGTGCAAACGCTCATGGAAACGCCCTGGCCAAAGGTATTCAGACCCAACCATGAGTTCGTCTTCCATCCACTTCTCGACGGAGGCCCGAGTTCCTTCAGAAATTTCGAAGCGGACCGGTTTCTGAGTTTTACTTTGCAGCACCGAAGCCCGCTCCTTGATCTGACCAGAGGCCATGATGTCAACGACTTTCATCTTCACCAAGTCACAGCCGCGCAACTTACTGTCGATGGCCATATTGAAGAGAGCTAGTTCGCGATGGTTCTCTGCGAGCTCTAATCTTACTCGAATTGCCCAGACGTGTTTGGGTTTTAACGGCCGTTTCTGACCGACGATGCGTCCCTTGTTCCAAGCTGGGCGAAGCGCGCGAATGGCAGGTAAGTTTGGTGTTTCCATAACTGATCCTCCGATCCGCCATGCCCGCCCACAACGACAACCCGACGTAGACGAAAGAGGATATCACAAGATGCCGCATTGCCGCCGAGGTCGGCGGTGAGCCCTATCTCTCAAATGCCGCAAAGTGAAATTCTGTTAGGTTACGCCATATTGCAGACCTTGGTCGCAGTGAGACGAGCTTATCATCGCAGATTTCACTGGACAGAGTTACTGACACGCTGCGGGCGCCAACGTCACAGACGGAGTACATGCACCGAACACTGAGCGTGTCGAACGACGAGAGCGGCTGTTGAACCCAAAAAGAACTCTTTCATTCCAGGTTTATGCGAAGCAAGGACGATACAGTCGATACCATGTTTGTTGGCGTATTCGGTGATTGCGCGACCTGCCGATTGGCTCTCGAGCAGGATGGACGACACGTCGGTCTCACTTGTTAGACGCTCGGCCAAGCGCGCCTTTGCTTTTTGGAGAGACTTTTCTGCGATTCCTTCATCCATATAGTACATTATCTGTCTATTTGGGGGCTCATGGATATGCGCGGCAGTGATATTTCCGCCTTCGGATACAAGCGCATGCGCCGCCGCAAGTGCGTGTTCACTGATACCGTGTTCGAGAGAGAGCGCGACTAAGACATTTTTGTACATTTCAAACCTCCGTATTTGGGTTTTCGGTTATCTGCTGCTGACTGGCCTCTCCCACTTCACCTTCGGGAGGGCGCTCAGGCACCCCAGTCATAAGAATGGGGTGCGCGTTGTTTCGTCTTGGGGTTTTTGCGCTTTCTTGCCGCTACCTGCTGAGCAGGAGGTCGGGCAGGAAAAGGGCCAACTCTGGTACAAAAGTTGTCAGCATCAGTGTCGGAAGCCAGGCAAAAACTATGAAGATCAAAGTCGGCCACAGCATGCGCGAAACCGGCTCATCACAGACCTGAGCTCCGAGGTAAAGCAGCGGCGCAGTTGGAGGGGTGATGTTCGCCATACCAAGGTTCACGCCAATCACGGCCGCAAAGTGGATCGGATCCATACCAGTGCTCTGCGCAATGGGCAGCAAGATCGGCGTCGCCAGAAGCAGACCCGAAATATCATCCATGAGCATCCCGATCAGGATCATCACAACGTTGATCATCAGAAGGATGACGACCGGATTGTCCGACACGGAATAAACCAGATCCTTGGCCAACTGAGGGGCGCCCTGCGAGATCAAATTGTCCGACACGATCAGAACCATGAAGATCATGACCATGACCACGCCAATCGTCACACCGGAATTCTGGATCGTCTGGGCCAGTGTTTTCCAGGTCAGGCCACGGTAGAAGTAGATCGCGATCGGGATCGAGTAGACCACTGCGATACCCGCAGCCTCGGTTGGCGTCATTATACCGCCATAGATCCCACCCAGAATGATCAGCGGCATCATAAGCGCAGGCCCGGCAAGGCGCGTCTGAACTCCGAATGTCGGCAAGAACGGTTTTGGACGTTCCGTCAGGATAATACTGTCATATTTCCGCAGCATGAACTGATTAACCACGATCAAAAGCGTGATCAGGATGATCGCCGGAATGACCGTGGACAAGAAGCACTTCAGGACGTGCTGCTGAGCAACCCAGCCATAAAGGATATGCGACGAACTCGGTGGGATCAACAGACCTAAGGGGCTGGCCGCCACGATCAGAGCCGCCGATTGCCCACCCGGATAGTTGGCCTTTTTCAGGTGGGGCATCATGATGCCGCCGATACAGGTCAGCGTTGCATTTGCACTACCGGAAATGGAGCCGAACACACCGCAGGCCAGCACCCCCGCTGCGCTCAAACCTCCTTTGATATGACCAATGAACATTTCAGCCAGCGAGACAAGAGGGGCCGCGATCTTACCTTTTTCCATGATACCACCGGCAATCATGAAGAGGGGGATCGCCAGTAGCACCAGCGAACGGATGCCCGTTGAGCCGGTGGGCAGGTAGCCAGTGATCGACTGATCTCCGACAAGGGCGATGAAAATCAAAACCGATCCGAATGCCACATAGACGCTGACGCCCAACAGCAGCATAAAGCAGACGATAAGGAGACTTCCTCCGATGATCATTGGGTTTCTCCTTTTTGCATTTCTGATCTCAGGGGAAGCCCGAGCCCCTTGCGGATGTGTACGTACAAATATGCCGCCGTGAACGTCGCCATGAGGCCAAAGGCAATCATGATCGCAATCCGCCAGGTCACAAACGGAATGCGCAGCACCGGGGTTGCGCGCAGCCGGGGGAATGAGAAGTCATCAAGCAGCGAGACATAGCAGGCGTACATGAGGAACAGGATCACCAGCACCTCGACTGTCAGCACCACAAAGCCGCGCCACCAAATCAACCGAGGATTTTGGATCACGATGCCAAGAATGTCCGCGTTGATGTGCAGGTTGCGGGCCGAGGCCAGAACAGCACCTGCAAAAAAGCCGATGATGCTGATACCCAAAAGCCATTCTTCGTAGGCAAAGAGATCACCGCCAAATCCATACCGGATGACAACAACGGCTCCAAACGTGAATGCCATCAGGAAACCGGCAAACATGACGATCTGCCTCATGACAAAGGCCACTGCTTTCAGCGGATACCCAATAATGACTGGCAACTCGTCAGTGATTTTTTGCGAGCTCTTCTTTTCTGCGCTTTCGACGACCAATGGGCGTTCAGCTTCAGAACTAGACATCTTTCTCCCTCCCTTTGTTGAGCCAAAGACCAAAAAAGGGCCAGCTGATTTGCTGGCCCTTCTTCTCAGTGTTTATTGCTGTTCCTTTGCTGCCAACAGGCGGTCGATGATGTCCTGACCGACGTTTTGTGCCATCGCGGGCCAGACCGTTTCCTGGACATGAGCGGCCATCGCAGCTTGTTCTTCGTCGCTCAGGCGCAGGATGGTGTAGCCTTTGTCGAGCAATTTCTGGCCGAACACTTCGTCATTCTCACGGTTGTAGGCAAAGAAGTCTTCGGACGCCTTCGTCATCGCGGCTTGCAGCGCGGCGCGCTGGTCGTCGTTGAGCTTGTCGAGTGTCCGCTGCGACGCATAGAAAGTTGTCAGCTCTGAGATCGAGTTGTACTCGACAAAGTGAGTGCCAACATCCGACTTGGCGAAGATCGAGTAGGTTGCAGTCTTGGTGCAGCAGATCGCCCCATCGACGATACCGGCTTGAAGTGCTGGGAAGATATCGCCCCATGCCATTGTTGTCGCCTGGTAACCCAGTTCTTCGACCATCGACTTAACGACGCTGGAAGACCAGACGCGTATGTTCATGCCCTTGTCGTCGAAAGTATTCCAGTTCTCGGGCTCTTGCGACGAAACGATGCCAATGAACCCTTCCGGATTCTGCGCCATGACGCGCACGCCATATTCGTCGGTGATCTCTTGCAGGATGGTGTTGAACTCGGAATCCATGTTGAGAAGCGTGCTCTCCATGTCATCCCAGCCGCCCAGCAGGAACGGCATTGACAGGAATTCCAGGCGTGGATCGGTGTCGGCATAGATGAACGCCGATGCCAGGTCGATATTGCCGCGTGCAACATCTTCGAACAGCGCCTCACCCGAACCCAGTTGGTTTGCCGGGAATACTTCGATCTTCAGGCCGACATCTGCTGCCGCGACATCCGCTGCGACCTGCTCCATCATTTTCGTGCCCTGATGGTCAATCGGGAACACGCCGGCAAAGCGCAGTGTCATGTCTTCCGCTGCGGCTGCTGTTGAGAGTGTGGTTGCAGCAAGCAAAGCAGCGCCACCCATCGCGCCGAGGGCGCGGCGGTTAATCTTGGTAATCATTAAGGTTTCCTCCTCAGTGGTGGGTGTCCCGCCGCATTACGCGCGGTGGGACATTTCTTTGCTTCAAATCAGCAAAGTTCCGGGGCGACGAACTCGTATCCAAGGTCATCGGCCACAGCCTTGTACGTCACCTTCCCGTGGGCCACGTTCAGGCCGTTCATCAGGTGACGATTGTCTGCCAGCGCCTGCTTCCAGCCATGGTTTGCAATAGCCAGAGCGTGCGGCAGCGTGACGTTGTTCAGTGCATAGGTCGAGGTTCGGGCGACTGCGCCTGGCATGTTGGCGACGCAGTAATGAACAACATCGTCGACAACATATGTGGGCTCTGCGTGAGTGGTGGCTTTGGACGTTTCAAAGCAGCCGCCCTGATCAATCGCCACGTCCACGACGACCGCACCGGGTTTCATTTTCGAGATCAGCTCGCGCGAGACCAGCTTGGGCGCAGCAGCGCCCGGGATCAGAACCGCGCCAACAACCAGATCGGCATTGGTGACTTCTTCCTCCAGTGCAGCTTTGGTTGAATAGACAACCTTGGCCGAGGCCTCGAAGTGGTTTTCCAGCTTCTCCAGAACCGCGGGGTTGCGATCCAGAATGGTGACGTCCGCATGCAAGCCAACAGCCATCTGCGCCGCGTTGAAGCCAACGACGCCGCCGCCGATGACAACGACCTTGCCAGGTTTTACTCCGGGTACACCTCCCAGCAGCACACCCAGACCACCCTTTGCCTTCTCCAACGCGCTGGCACCGGCCTGGATCGACATGCGCCCGGCAACCTGGCTCATCGGTTTCAACAGTGGCAGACCGCCATTGTCGTCAGTCACGGTCTCATAAGCGATGCAAACCGCACCCGAATTGACCAGATCCTTGGTCTGATCCGGATCGGGTGCCAGATGCAGATAGGTGTAGAGGATTTGGCCTTCGCGCAGCATCGCGCGTTCCACGGCCTGAGGTTCTTTCACCTTCACGATCATTTCCACGTTGGCAAAGATATCGGCGGCGGTTGCGGCAATCTCGGCACCGGCCGCACGATAGGCGTCGTCATCCGCGCCAATCCCAACACCGGCATTGGTTTCGACGACGACGTTGTGGCCGTGCGAGACCAGTTCCGCGACACTTTCGGGGGTCAGGCCGACGCGGTATTCGTGGTTCTTGATTTCCTTGGGAACACCAATGAACATTTTTTCACTCCTTTAGCCGCTTGATCACTTGGCCGTTGGCATGACGAACTCGGCACCTTCCGAGATACTTTCAGGCCAGCGCTGCATGATGGATTTCTGCTTGGTGTAGAAACGCACACCCTCCTCGCCATAGGCGTGCATGTCGCCGAACAGGCTCTTCTTCCAGCCGCCAAAACCGTGCCAGGCCATCGGAACCGGGATCGGAACATTGACGCCGACCATGCCGACCTGAACCTGCTTGCCGAATTCACGCGCGACGTTGCCGTCACGGGTGAACAGCGACACGCCGTTGCCGAACTCGTGGTCGTTGATCAGTTGCAGGCCTTCCGCGAAACTCGAGACGCGGACGCAGGACAGAACCGGACCGAAGATCTCTTCCTTGTAAATCTTCATGTCGGGTGTGACTTTGTCGAACAGGGTACCGCCAAGGAAATAGCCTTCCTCGTGCCCTTCGACGGTATAGTCTCGGCCATCGACCAGCAGGTCCGCACCTTCTGCGATGCCGGAGTCGATGTACCCTTTGATCCGGTCCCGCGCAGCGGCCGAGACGATCGGACCCATCTCGGCGTCCAGTTCGAGGCCGTTTTTGACTTTCAGGGTTTCGGCACGTTCTTTCAGAACCGGCATAAGCTTGTCGGCGGCATCCCCAACCATCAGAGCAACCGAGATGGCCATGCAACGCTCTCCGGCCGAACCATAGGCAGCGCCAATCAGTGCGTCGGCGGCTTTGTTCATGTCGGCATCGGGCATGACCAGCATGTGGTTCTTTGCACCGCCCAGAGCCTGCACGCGCTTGCCGTGGCGCGCACCGACCTCGTAGATGTAGTTCGCAATTGGCGTCGAGCCGACGAAGGACACGGCTTTGACGTCGTCGTTCTCCAGCAACGCATCCACGGCGACCTTGTCACCCTGAACCACGTTGAACACTCCGTCGGGGAAACCGGCTTTCTGCATCAGATCCGCGTACAGCAGAGAGGCCGACGGATCGGTCGGGGATGGCTTCAGGATAAAGGTATTGCCTGCGGCGATGGCGATCGGGAACATCCACATCGGCACCATGACCGGGAAGTTGAAGGGAGTGATCCCGGCGACAACGCCCAACGCCTGTCGCGTGGTCCAGTTGTCCATGCCAGTGGAAACCTGCTCCGTGTAGTCGCCCTTGAGGAGTTGCGGAATGCCGCAGGCAAACTCGATGATATCAATACCGCGCTCAACCTCGCCTTGGGCGTCGGTGAACACCTTGCCATGCTCTACAGTGATAGCGCGGGCAAGTTCGTCTTTGTGCTCGCGTACCAGCGCCAGAAAGTTGTTCATTAGGCGGGCACGGCGGATCGGAGGCGTGTTCGACCACTTCGGGAACGCTGCTTTTGCCGCAGCCACCGCGTCGTCGACGGTCTGTACAGTCGCCAGTGACACCTCGCCGGTTTGCGCACCGGTTGCGGGATTGAAAACCGGCTGCGTATTTTCGCCGGAAGGAACAGTAGTTTGGCCATTAATGTAGTGGCCGATCAAAGCGACCGGGGATGCATCTTTCATGATGTCAGTCCTTTTTGGGGTTAGAAGTCAGGGGTTATGGCAGGTCAGCCAATACCTCTCCAAGTGTTTGACAAAGTTTCGTTATTTCGGGTTCCGAGATGATAAGCGGTGGAGACAAGGCGATGATGTCACCTGTGACACGGATCATTATTCCAGCGTCCCAGGCCCGTTTCATCGCATCATAGCCCCGTGCACCCGGCGCGCCTTCTCGTGGGGCTAGTTCAACCGCGCCCACCAATCCCAGATTGCGGATATCGATGACGTTCGGCAGACCTTTGAGGCTGTGAAGCTGATCCTCCCAGGGCTGCGACAGCAATGCGGCACGGCGGAACAAATCATTCTGCTTGTAGCATTCCAAAGTCGCCAGCGCCGCGGCACAGGACACCGGATTGGCGGAGTAGGTATAGCCATGGAACAGCTCAATCGGCGCATCGGCATTTTCCATCGCCGAGTCATAGATCTTGTCGGATACGATGACCGCTCCCATTGGAATAACACCGTTGGTGAGGCCTTTGGCGGTCGTGATGATGTCCGGCTTTACATCATAATACTCTGATGCTGTCGCTGCCCCCAAGCGACCAAAAGCGGTGATGACCTCGTCGAAAATCAGCAGAATGCCATGTTGATCGCAGATTTCGCGCAGCCGCTTCAGGTATCCTTTCGGCGGCAACAACACACCGGTGGATCCGGCCATCGGCTCAACGATCACTGCCGCGATGGTTGAGGCATCGTGAAGCGCGACCAACCGTTCCAGATCGTCCGCCAGTTCCGCGCCATGTTTTGGGCTGCCGCGGGAAAAGGCGTTTTTCTCTGGGTCATGCGTGTGGCGCAGATGATCTACTCCTGTAAGGAGCGTCCCGAAATGCATGCGGTTCTTCACGATGCCGCCCACTGAAATGCCGCCGAAGCCGGTGCCGTGGTAACCACGCTCACGCCCGATCAATCGCGTGCGTGTGCCATCGCCGCGCATCCGGTGGTAATGCAGCGCGATTTTGAGAGCCGTATCGACGGACTCGGAACCAGAATTTGTGAAGAAAGCGTGGTTCATTCCCTCAGGCATCATCGCTGTCAGCTTTGCTGACAACTCAAACGCCTGAGGGTGGGAGAACTGGAAGTTCGGGGCATAGTCCAGCTCGTGCACTTGTTTTTGCACGGCCTCTACGATCAGTGGATCCCGGTGACCCGCGTTGACGCACCACAGCCCGGCGGTACCATCCATGACCTTCCGACCATCGGAACTGGTGTAATACATCCCCTCAGCCGAATGGATCATGCGGGGCTCGCGAAGGAATTCACGATTGGCCGAAAACGGCATCCAAAACGATGACATTGTGTTGGGTTGATCGAGCACGTTCATTCCTCATGAAGCAGATTTTCATTTGATGACAAATCCTTGCAGAGTTCAGACTTTCCGCATACCCGGCTTTATTTTAATCTGTAAGTTATTGAAAAAAATCATTGCGCCCCTAGAATGCTTTCGATCCAAAGCAAGAAAGCACCAGGGTAACGGTTTTGTCATCAGATCTCGAAACAGCCCGTCGTTTAAAGTTGATTCGGACGACCAAAGGCCTCAGTCAACGTGAAATGGCCAAACGCGCTGGAGTCGGTAGCGGGACGATTTCACAAATCGAAAGCGGATCGACGCAACCTTCCGTGGCACTGCTCAAAAAGATCCTTACTGCAGTAGACGTCAACTTAGGCTTTTTCTTCAGTTTTGAATTGCAAAAAGAGGAGTCGTTCTTTTATCCGCACGAAAGAATGCGCGACTTAGGATCACCTGGAGTCTCCTATTTGCTTGTCGCAGGAGAGCGCCGAGACAGAAAACTCCAGATGCTCATAGAAGAGTACGATGTCGGTGCCGACTCGGGCCGATCTGAACTGTCGCACGAAGGAGAGGAATGTGCGGTTGTGATAGAGGGCCGTCTTGAAGTCACAGTAGATGGGCAGTCCAGGGTTCTGGGCCCCGGGGACGCGTACTACTTCTCAAGCATATTGCCACACAGGTTTCGGAATGCCGGTGACACGCCATGCAAAGTGATCAGCGCATGTACTCCTTCGTCGTTCTGACTCAATTGAAAGAGCTCTTTTGTGAGCATTCTCAATATTTCGCGGGATGGTCAAATTCGACGACCAACTTAGAATGTAGAAATGAAATCGACATTCACAACCAGGGGCCATTTGTCGAATTTCTTACGCGATCCCGGACGGCGAACTCTCTTCAGATTTCGCGTTTGCAGCGAATGGCCGGTTTGATGAAGCTGCTCTGCGGCACCGTCTTGCAAGATGAACGACCGGTTGGGGCCGTTCTTACCGAACGGAGAACGCGCGATCGGGCACATCGCACTGTCTACGAAGTCTGCATTGAGACCGGAACAGGTAATTGTTTGGCGCAAAGAGCTCACAACCGGCGAACTCGCAAGTCACTCTGGAATACCCGCCTTCCTAAGGCCTTCTGCCCACCGTTCTATCGCCGCAACATCATTCCGGTTCTTACTGGCTCGCCGGACGTACTCCGAAATCGTGAAACTTGGGCTTTTGCGAAGAAGATCTTTGACGGCCTCTTTGGTCTCGTTGGGTGGCCCGAGTTCACCCAACGCGCGTACAAGGCTTTCCATACAACGCACGTCGTCAGGGGTCTTGCGGAGGCAATCGACAGCGACGTCTTTTGACGCCTTGTAGTCGCCCAGTGCAAAAAGGCCCTGCGCAAGGACAGCTCCTGTAAAGACTGGACTCAGATGAGGATCGAGTGACCAGGCGAACTGCATGGTCTCAACAGATCCCTCGTAGTCTCCTACGCTGAGTAAGATGACTGAGACGGGCGCTAACACCTCCGGATCATTAGGTGCTATCTCGCGCGCATGTTGCGCTGCAAGTGCCGCACCTTCGTAATCGCCCTTCATTCTTAGCGACATTCCGTAAACCGCCCCGGCGAATGGATCTTCGGGTGCGATTTGGACCGCACGGGCAGCGGCTTCAAATACCCTCTCCGCAGTATCTGGTTGTGCGTATTCGTCGCTCACGCGGCTTGTAAAGAAAAACTGCTCCACTTGTGCAAGTAATGAAAACGCTTTTGCATAGTCCGGGTCGGTCTTGTTCGCGCGATACAAGAGCTTCCGCGCTTCTGTCATGGCTTCAATATTGTTTTGGCGGAAAAGTAACCTCGCACGAGACGTCAAAGGATCTGTTGCAAACATTTTGCAATTGACGCTCAAGAACACAGAGAGTGAATAGCGGCCGGTGTAATTCAGCCGAAAGTCAGTTCATGATTTCTTTCAAGGGTGCGCAATATCCGAAGGATGTGATCCTATTCGCGGTCTTCTTCTACGTTCGATATGGTGTTTCATACCGTGACCTGGAGGAAATCATGGGTGAGCGCGGTGTTTCGGTGGACCACACTACACTGAACCGCTGGGTGAAGAGATACTCTAGCGCGATTGCTGAGGCCGCGCGTCGCCGCAAAAAGTCTTGCGATCGTTCTTGGAGAATGGACGAGACCTACATCAAGGTGAAAGGGGCGTGGGTATACCTATACCGAGCTGTCGACAAGCACGGTAAGACGCTTGATTTCATGCTTTCGCAGCGTCGAAACAAACCTGCCGCCACCAAATTCTTTGCTCGGACACTGGAGGTCAACGGACTCCCGAGAAAGATTGTCATCGACAAAAGCGGAGCTAACACGGCTGGCATCAAGGCCATAAACAAGATGTTGAAAGGCTTCGGTTGCCCGATCCCAATTGAAATGGTCAGGCGGAAATACTTGAACAACATTGTGGAACAGGACCACCGCTTCATCAAGAGACGCACGCGCCCGATGCTGGGGTTCAAAGCCTTCGCATCAGCAGCAGCAACTTTGGACGGAATCGAAGTGGCGCACATGATCCGCAAAGGTCAACTCACGCCCGGACTCTGTCCGTTTCGCCAGTTCGCAGAACTTGCCTCTTAAACCTGCTGCTACAGCACGTTCTCTTCTTCTAACCTAAACTTCGCAACAGAACCGTTTCACATAATTTTGCTTACCGGTCACAAGGCCGAAGCCTAAGCGCCGAGGTGCTGTAAATAGTGCCCATCAACTTGTAACACCCTAATATCAATTGACGCCGGTCGCGCTAGTCACACTTGCGTTCCACACCAATCCACTTATGAAAGTGCCGTCAAATGACCTAAGGGAAAGCTTGCAATGCGCATGCGCGATACGTTCATCAAACCGATGCATCCCGAAGGCATTCGGTTTGTCGCAATCTTTGCTGCCATAACGGTCGGTCTGTTTCTCTTGTCCGACATTCTGGGCTGGATTGGCGTCTGCTTCACGGTTTGGTGCTACTATTTCTTTCGCGATCCTGAACGTGTGCCACCGACAGAAGAAGGCCTGATTGTTAGCCCGGCGGACGGGGTGGTTTCGCTGATCGAACCTGCGGTACCGCCGAAAGAACTTGGGATGCCCGACACACCTCTCACCCGTGTCAGCGTGTTCATGAGTGTCTTCAACTGTCATGTGAACCGGACCCCCATTGAAGGGGAGATTACCGCAGTTGCTTACCGCCCCGGCAAGTTTTTCAATGCATCCCTGGACAAGGCCAGTGCCGATAACGAGCGCAACAGCTTGCGTATTCGTATGACAAACAATCAGGATCTGGCTGTTGTCCAGATTGCTGGTCTGGTGGCCAGACGGATCGTCTGCTTCGTAAAACCAGGCGAAGCGCTTAATACCGGAGAGCGATTTGGATTGATCCGGTTCGGGTCTCGGCTGGATGTTTACCTTCCGGATGGCGTGGATCCAAAAGTGCGTGTCGGACAAACGATGATTGCGGGTGAAACCGTCCTTGCCAGTTTTTCTATGTCTGAAGAAAAATAGGTAGGCGGATCAATGGGAGACCCCCCCAAACAGGAAGAGACCGGGTTTGCGCTAATCCATTTGCTGCCCAATGCGCTGACCATAACGGCCATTTGCGCGGGCCTGTCAGCAATCAGATTTGGTGTTCAGGGTAACTACGTACTCGCGGTCCAGTTGATAATTGCTGCCTGCGTGCTTGATGGATTAGATGGGCGCATTGCGCGCCTGCTTAGCAGTGACAGCAAGCTGGGGGCCGAGCTTGACTCTCTTGCAGATTTTCTGAACTTCGGGGTCGCGCCACCGCTCGTTCTCTATTTCTGGGCCTTGCAGGATATACGCAGCGCGGCGTGGATTGCCGTTCTGTTCTTTGCTGTGTGCTGCGTCATGCGCCTTGCCCGGTTCAATGTGAGCAGCAAATCCGAGACATGTGATCAGGACAGTGCCTATTTCGAGGGGGTCCCCGCCCCTGCGGGGGCGCTTCTGGTCATGTTGCCAATGTATTTGTCTTTCGCTTTCGCCGATGCCCCGTTGCTGCCGAGTGTATTGATCTGCCTTTACATGGTGATCATCGGTCTTCTGCTCATCAGTCGCATACCAACATGGTCTTTCAAGGCCACGCGGATTTCCCGCGAGAACGTAAAGTTTTTGCTCATCGGTGTCGCTGTTGCGGGGGCGGCGCTGCTGACATTTGCCTGGGCCACGCTGATCGCGCTTTGTGTCGGGTATGTGGGAATGGTCGCCTGGGCATGGCTCGACAGGGAATTACCTTCTAACCTTTAAGGACTTAATATGGACATCAAGGCCGTTCAAACCTCTTACGCTCGCTGGGCGCCCGTCTATGACAGGACGTTTGGGGCTGTCACCAATGTCGGGAGACAGCACGCGGTTGAATACATCAATAGGCGTCCCGGCAAGGTTCTGGAGGTTGGCGTGGGCACCGGACTGTCCCTGGAACATTACGGGGCCGAGACGCTGGTGACAGGGATCGATTTCAGCGAAGACATGTTACAAAAGGCCCGCGACAAGGTTCAGGCCATGTCACTAAAGCATGTCAAAGCACTGGTGCAAATGGATGCTCGAACGATAGAATTTCCCGACAACCATTTCGACACGGTTGCAGCGATGCATGTGCTGTCCGTCGTTCCGGAACCGGAAACGGTGATGGCGGAAATAGCGAGGGTCTGCAAACCGGGTGGCAGAGTGGTGATCACCAACCATTTCCAACGTAAGCGGGGGCTGCTTGCATCTATGGAACGCATATTTGCCCCGCTGGCAAATACTATCGGCTGGCATTCTGATTTCGAGATCGAGACGGTGCTGCAAGAGGATATGCTTGCCGTCGAAGAGCAAAGGCCCCTTCCGCCGCTGGGGATGATGACCTTTCTGGTTTTGAGAAAATCGGCAGTTGATTAACGGTTCTAAATAAACAGGAGACAGCAACAAGAATGGAATTGAGCAACATCATTATTACTCGTTAATTTACAGTGGTTTAGATTTCGGTCGGTAACGATGAAGTATCAAAGTGATCAGCCCCACTTGAGTGGTCCAATTTGATTGTTAGTGCATGACTGGCCTTTGGTCCATCTGGACGATGGTTTCCGGGGCCGGTGGGCGGTAGCCCAGAGCACTGTGTGGTCGTTTGGTGTTGTAGTGTTTCCTCCATTGTTCGATCAGGATTTGTGCTTCACGCAGGCTGTAGAAGATTTCGCCGTTCAGGAACTCATCCCGGAACCGGGCGTTGAAGCTTTCGCAGTATCCATTTTCCCATGGTGACCCTGGTTCGATGTAAGCTGTCTTGGCTCCAACCGCTTTGATCCAGTTCTGCACGGCCTGGGCAACAAACTCCGGGCCATTGTCTGAGCGAATGAATGACGGGATGCCGCACAGGATGAACAGATCACTCAAGACGTCGATGACATTGCCTGAGTCGAGTTTGCGATCCACGCGGATCGCTAGACACTCTCGGCTGTATTCGTCGATGATGTTCAGCGTGCGGAACGCCTTTCCGTCATCCGTGCGGCAATAGACAAAGTCATAGCTCCAAACATGATCGCGACGTTCAGGTCGCAATCGAACGCATGAACCGTCATTCAGCCAAAGCCGTCCTTTCTTTGGTTGTTTCATTGGCACTTTCAGCCCCTCTCGCCGCCACAGCCTTTCGATCCGTTTGTCGTTAACCTGCCACCCAGCATCTCTCAGCAACGCAGCGATCCGACGATAGCCGTATCGACCATATTGCCGGGTCAGCTCGATCATATCCGCCACCAGTCGCTCTTCGTCGGGGCGGCCGACAGGTGCTTTGCGTTGTGTGGATCGGTGTTGCCGCAAGACGCGACAGGCTCGCCTCTCTGAGACGTTCAACTCGTTGCGAACACGATCAATACAAGCACGGCGACGAGCGGGGCTCAGAAGTTTCCCTTTGCGGCCTCCGCTAAGATTAGTTTGTCCAAAGTCAGATCCGATACCGCCTTTCTCAGCCGTTCGTTCTCCTTTTGAAGACGCTTCAGTTCCTTCAATTGATCTGTGCCCATTCCACCGTACTTCTTCTTCCAGCGATAGAATGTCTGTTCCGTAACACCAATCTGCCGGATCGCATCAAGACGCGGCATTCCTTGCCCCGTCAGAACCTCAACTTGCCGTAACTTCGTGACAATCTCCTCTGGCTTCGGTCGTTTGTTTGCCATGTGTTTCCTCCGTTTTCCTAAACATAGCGGAGGACCACTTCAGTGGGGAAAGACCAACTCTGAGCCTGAAAACTAAGAGGCTTTTAGGTTTCAGCAGACAGATGAGTCGGGGCTTCCAAACGAGTTATGCTGTATGGCCCAACCGCGTCTGAAGCGACAAAATCGTTGGATCTTCAAGTACTTCACGTATCCCCAAAACAAATATAACCGCAGCCGCACTGTTTCCAGATACGGCTGCGGTTCAGTTGTCCAATTGAGTGAGGGGGTTTGGGATCAGACAACCATTATGTTGTTTGCTTTTTTGTTTTGATTTCCAATCTGGCTCAACAAAAGAGAGGGGGCATCTTTCATTGTTAAAATGACCATACAAACAACGCTTCTTTCTCTAGCTTGCCGGATTGCATTACTGCCCGGCAAGGCGTTGGTTATATTCCGTGCGAGAGCTTGAAACGATTGCGTACCATTCTCCCGTCTCGCGCATCTCTGTCAGGCCCTTGTTCAACAAAGAGAGATAAACGCGGCCACGCGGATTGGATTTGTGGGTCACAAACTGAAGCGCCTCCAGCTTGGAAAGGTTCGGGTTGGGTTTGACCACACCAACAGCGTCTGGAACCTGAGCTATCGCAGCATTGCCACTTTCCAGATCCAGCGAAACCATGTCAGCTGTCCCGTCTAGCAGAGCAGTGATACAATCTACCGACTCGGCCGGCCTGATATACTCAATAATCGGCGGGACAAGCCCTTCGACAGACAGATCATCAGTTGACCAACCTTCAGGCCGGCAGACCTTGGCTCCCGCATAGTCAGCAAATGATTTGACGTTTGCGTATTCATTGTCGGGAAGCGACCAATAGGCCGTAACGGTTTCATAAATCGGCAGTGAAAAGTCCAGTTCCCGACAACGTCGCTGGCCTTCATCATCCAGCTTGTCAAAACTGTCACAATCAGGCTCTGTCCACGCGATCGACACGTCGAATGCGCCAACGGGCAGCAGAGTATCCATGTGAGAAGCCCAGTCGTCGACATAGCTGACGCTGTACTCGCGATCATTTCCACCGCGATTTAGTGCCGTCGTCGCGATACGCACCAGCATACCACCGCCATCAAATTCCTCACTTGTAAAAGGCTCCCAACCGTTACCACTTACCAGTTTTATTGGCGGATGAAACGAATTCGAGGTCTTCTTTCTCTTCGCTTGAATTTCTTCTTGCTCAGCGATTACGTCTTCAGCACTGCTTTCAGCATTGATGCTACCGTCTTCACAAGGGATGTTAAGGACAAGGCCTTCTTTCAGTTCATTGGGGCTGCCAACGATCACATCCCGGTTCGCATTGAAGATTGACTGATAGTCAAAGGTACCAAAGGCCGCTTGGGCAATGGACCCCAAACTATCGCCAGACTTAACGGTATACGAAGTACATGCCTGCTGTGCAGTGGCAACAACAGGTAAGGAAATCACTGTTGCGGTGAACAAAGCTAAACTTATGGCACTCTTCGGTGGCACTGACATTTCTATCTCCTCTTCAATTGCTTGCCAGAGACACTTGGAGGTAAACTGGCTTCACTTGATTGTTTCCAATTTGGGACCACACTTCGTATGAAGTGAGACCAAATCGAGCAGTGAGAAAGAAACCTTTTTGGCTATATTGTAGCGCGCGCGGCCTCACAACCAGAACTCCTGCCAACGTATTCCTTTGGGTTATTAAATGTCTGTGTTGGCCTCCCTACCCGGGATACTCATCCATGTGATAGGGTTTCGGAGACCTGAAATTGGCAAACAAGCGATCGAATGTCTTTGCCCCTTAAAATTGGGCCACTACTTTGGCTGAGAAGGGGGAACAAGGGATGGCTCGGAAGCGATACTCGGACGAAGACATTCTGAAGCTGCTGCGTGAGATTGAACTGAAGCTGGCAGATGGCGATGATGTTCGGACAGCCTGTCGTGGTGTCGGTGTCAGCGATGCGACCTACTACAATTGGCGGCGTCGGTTCGGTGGCATGGGCAAGTCGCAACTGTCGGAGTTGCGCAGCCTGGAGAAAGAAAATACCCGGCTGAAGAAGATCGTGGCCGAACTGGAACTGGACAAGCTGATCCTCAAAGAAAGTCTGAACTACCTAAAACCGAGGGCCTGACGACGGACAATATTTAGCAAATTTGTGTGGTGAATTTTCAAGTATGCGTGTCAGCTAGGGAAGCATCATCCGTGACAGTCGTCCAGAAAGAGGGAAGAAGCAGGCCTGCAATGAGTGGTAAATGTCGGGCTTCCCATCAAAGATGGATGTCACGACATTCCCATTCTCATCTGCCGCTGGAAACCAACCGCCATGCTTATGATCCACGAACGTATCACTCGCATAGGTCCAGAGCTTCCTGTACCAAATCTCGTCTTCCGGCATTTTGTCCAAAGCAACCAGAACCGCAACTGCCCCAATTGCTTCGGTGACTGGCCACCAAAACCGGGAGTTGTTGGCAACGCGACCATCAAAATCAAGCGTGTAAGCCAAGCCGCCGCCGGGTAGCCAGGCATCACTCAAGGCCTGTTCGATCAAGCAGCGTGATGTTTCCGGAGCGTCGGACTCCGGCCGTCCCGACAGATCCCAGTGCTGAAGCTGAAGCCGACCTAGCTCAAAGGAATGACCCGGGGTTGTTCCGGCAGGCCTGAACATCGGGTCGCCGGCATAGTCACGATCAATCTGCCATTCGGATGTGTAATGCTCGGGCAGCCGCCAGTTTTCGCTGGGGGCAATCTTGGCGATGAAGAAATCCAGAATACGACCGGCGCGGGTGAGATAGATTTCGTCCCCTGTCGCCTGATACGCCGCAAGCAATGCTTCGACACCATGCATATTTGCGTTCATTCCACGATAGGTGGAAAAAGGTGTCCAATCCCTATTCCACTCGTCGCAAAATAATCCCGCGTCTTCCTCCCAGAAATGCTGATCCAAGACCTCGCGAACATCCGCCATCAGGCGGTCTGCATCCGGGTGGCCCGCCAGTTTCGCGCTTGCAGAGGCAAGAAGAACAAAGACATGCCCGTAGGCGAGCTTGCGATCATCCTTGATCTGATCACCCTCCAGCGCCCAGAGATACCCGCCATGTTCCCGATCTTTGTGG
This sequence comes from Ruegeria sp. BHSA118, assembly GCF_059613405.1. NCBI lineage: Bacteria > Pseudomonadati > Pseudomonadota > Alphaproteobacteria > Rhodobacterales > Roseobacteraceae > Ruegeria > Ruegeria sp. BHSA118. The sequence goes on along the minus strand of NZ_JBXWSM010000024.1, from coordinate 14,199 downwards.
TGGCTTTCGAGATATGCCATGCCGTGATCAATGATCTGTTCAGCGCCCTGAAAACCTGCAAGATGCCCCAATGAATAGGAATGAACCAGACGCGTTGTCGTGTGCAATTCTTGAAGCAGGCCGGGCTGTGTACTGCCATCGTGACCAAGGGTGAAGAACCCAGGCCCATTTCGGCAACTCGTGCTGAAGAACTCAAGCTGCCGCATGGCCTCATCCATCAACCATGTGCGGTGATTGGAGGTTTCAAGCCAAAACCCAGGCTCGGAATGCGCACCGGGAGGCAGAGGTTGGTCTTTGATCATCTTTATTATCCGGCGAGGGGTGTAATGTAGCGTGCGCCGCGGCCCGGCATCAACGCTCGCGCCGCATGCAGAATTGCGTTCACGTCAATTCCATGCAGATGATAGGTGTCTTCCACTGTTGCAGCTTGTCCAAAATGCTCCACACCCAGAGATTTAGTGCGGTGCCCGTGCACGCCACCAAGCCAGCTGAGACCCGCCGGATGGCCATCGGCAACGGTCACCAACCCAGCGTCACGCGGCACATTGGCGAACAGTTTCTCGACATGTGAAAGCGCCGCGCTGTCACCACGTTGTCGGGCGCGCTCGGCAGCCTGCCATCCTGCGTTCAGCCGATCTGCGGATGTCACAGCCAATACAGCAACGTCGCGAACGTCTTCAGATAGTAGTCCTGCGGCCTGAATGGCCTCCGGCGCGACAACACCTGTGTAGGACAGCACGACTGCACTTGTTGCTGTAGGGGGTCTCATCCAGTACCCACCAGCGATTATGTCCTGCACGAGGTCATCGGTCATTTCGCGCCCGATCTGTTCCTGCGGAACCGTGGACAAGCGCAGATACACAGATCCGCCCTTTTCGTCGCGTAGCCAGTTTTGTTCAGCCTGCGGTGCTGCGCCATCCCGTTGCATGTATTCGAACCCCCAACGCATGATCACGTTAAGCTCGTCCGCATAAGCAGGCTCGAACGTTGCAAGCCCGTCCTGTGCAATACCGATTAGAGGTGTCGAAATGGATTGGTGTGCTCCGCCCTCATGGCTAAGCGATACACCAGAGGGGGTTGCAGCCAGCATGAAACGCGCATCCTGATAACAGGCATAGTTCAGCGCATCGAGCCCACGGCATATAAACGGATCATAGACCGTCCCGACCGGAAATAACCGCTCGCCAAACAATGAATGAGACAGACCTAGCGCGCCTAGGAACGTGAACAGGTTGTTCTCAGCGATGCCAAGTTCAATATGCCGCCCGTCCCTATGCCTGCGCCACTTTTGTGTCGAAGGGATTTCCTGATCGCGAAACACATCGCTTTGCTCAGCTTTTGCAAACAGGCCAGTCTTGTTGATCCAAGGACCGAGGTTGGTAGAGACCGAAACATCAGGTGATGTGGTAACAATCCGCTCGGCGAGGGCCGGAGCTTCACTGGCGATGGCCGACAGTATCTGCCCAAACGCTTCCTGGGTGGAGGCTACGTCCTTGATCCTTGGCCGGGCCACTTCATCAACCTGGATCGGGTTAGCGATGTGGCGGCGACGCCCCTTGTCATTAAAAGGGACATTGTTCAGAAACGCCTGAACGTCTTCTTGGTCAACACCGATGCCCGCAAAGCGTTCCCATTCATGGCCCGCATCTATCCCCAAATCATCGCGCAGACCTTCAATCTGCGCCGTGGTCATGATCCCGGCGTGGTTGTCCTTATGTCCAGCAAGGGGCAGCCCGTGACCTTTCACCGTGTAGCAGATAAAACATACCGGGCGATCGTGATCGATAGCTTTCATCGTCTTGGACATCAGTGCCGCATCATGCCCCGCCAGATTGCCCATCAACTGTGCCAGTGTGTCATCATCATGATCCGCGACCAGGGCCAACGCTTCATTGTTGCCCGCGAAATCCTGCTCCAGCTGAGCGCGCCATGCAGCACCACCTCTGAACGTCAGAGCTGAATAAAGCGCGTTTTCACAGCGATCGATCCAATCGCGCAAATACTCTCCGCCGGGTCGCTTGAAAGCGGCTTGCATGAGCGAGCCGTATTTCAGTTCGATCACCTCCCACCCGCAGGCGAGGAATATATCGCGGAACCTTGCGTTCAAACCTTCGGTGACGACGCCATCAAGCGATTGCCGGTTATAGTCGATGACCCACCAGCAATTGCGCAGGTCGTGTTTGGCGCCTTCGAGAAGCGCCTCATAGATATTGCCTTCGTCCAGCTCAGCATCGCCAACCAACGCAATCATTCGGCCTTTGGGCTGGTTGAGCCATCCGTGACCGGCCAGATAGTCCTGCGTCAGGCTGGCAAACGCCGTCATTGCAACACCCATCCCGACCGACCCGGTCGAGAAGTCGACATCATCCTTGTCCTTGGTGCGCGATGGATAGGGTTGTGCGCCTCCAAGGCCGCGGAAATCCTGCATCTGCTGCAGGCTCTGGTTTCCAAGAAGATACTGGATCGCATGGAAGACCGGGCTCGCGTGCGGTTTGACTGCAACGCGATCCTCGGGTCGCAGCACATGGAAATAAAGCGCGTTCAATATCGCATTCATCGAAGCCGATGATGCCTGATGGCCACCCACCTTGATCCTGCCTTTGGCACGAATGTTGTTGGCATTGTGGATCATCCACGATGACAGCCAGAGCGTCTTTTTCTCAAGCGCTGCCCGAATTTCAATTTCGTTTATCATCTCAAGCGACCTGTCGCAACGCTTTGCCGTCCTTGGCAAAAAGATGCGCGTTTTCCGTCTGAATGCGCAGACCAAGCTGTTCGCCAGACTTTACGGGGATATTGCCATGTTTGCGCACCATCATTGACCCAATGCCTTCGACGTTGGCATAGATGTTCGTGTCCGAGCCCAGATGTTCAACAACATCAGCCACGGCCGAAAGATCACCTGTGCCATTGTCCACGACATCAATATGCTCTGGTCTTATGCCCAGCTCTTTCGCCTGTGCAGTAAGAAGTTGATCGGGAAGTTCGATTTCGGCTCCGTTTCCGGCGGTCACACCTGTATCGGTTCCAGTGACAGGCACGACATTCATGGTGGGTGAGCCGATGAACTGCGCAACAAATTTGTTGGCCGGACGTTGGTAAAGTTCCAACGGGCTGCCGACCTGTTGGATATCACCATCGTTCAGAACAACGATCCTGTCTGCCAGCGTCAATGCTTCGACCTGATCATGTGTCACGTAGATCATGGTTGCGCTGAGTTTTTGATGTAGCCGCGCTATCTCCAACCGCATCTCGACACGCAGCGCCGCGTCGAGATTGGACAGAGGCTCGTCAAACAGGAAGGCCTGCGGATCACGGATGATGGCTCTGCCCATGGCAACCCGCTGACGTTGTCCGCCCGAAAGGGCCTTGGGCAAGCGATCCGTCAGGTTGGATAGGCCCAAAGTTTCCGCCGCCTGGGCGACCTTTGATTTGCGTTCCGCTGCCGGATCTTTGCGGATTTCCATCGAGAAACCCATATTCCGCGCGACATCCATATGCGGATAGAGAGCGTAGGATTGGAACACCATCGCGATGTCCCGATCCCTTGGTCTAACATCGTTCATACGCTCGCCATCAATCAGGAAATCGCCGTTTGATATCGGCTCAAGACCGGCAATCATGCGTAGCAGAGTGGACTTGCCGCAGCCCGAAGGACCCACCAGAACGATGAACTCACCATCCTGGATCTCAAGGTCGATGTTGCGCAGGACCTCAACGGATCCATATCGTTTTGCAACGTCACGAAGTTCGATACGTGCCATGATCTGGCCTCCTATCCTTTGACCGCGCCGGACGTGAGGCCCTGCACGAGATAGCGTTGAATGAAGATGAAGAAGAGACAGCTTGGGATCAGCGCCAGCACACCGGCCGCCATCATTTGCCCCCAATCGACCGAGAACTTGGAAACGAACGTTAACAAGCCGACCGGGAAGGTCATTGCGTCGTTCTTCGAAATCAGCATCAGCGCAAACAGCAACTCTGACCATGCTGCGGTAAAAACAAATCCTAACGTCGCCCCGAGACCGGGCAATGTCAGCGGGAACACCACTTTGCACAGCGCCTGAAATCGCGAACAGCCATCCATCATTGCCGCGTCTTCCAGATCTTTGGGAATACCGTCAAAGAAGGACTGCATCAGGAATGTTGCAAAGGGGATGTTGAATGCAGTGTAGACGACGATCAGGCTTGTCAGTGAATTCAGCAGTCCGAGGTCTGCGACGATCTTGTAGATCGGTGCAATGATCATCAGCAGCGGGAACATCTGGGTGACCAGCATCAATGCAATGATGATCCGTTTGCCCGCAAATACGAAGCGTGAAAAGGCATAGCCCGCCCCGGCTGCGAACAGAGTGGTAAAGAAGGCTGCCCCCAGTGACACCACCAAAGAATTCCGAAAATAGGCCACAAAGTCGGTTTGAAATATGACCGTCGTGAAATTCGAGAAAGTGACCTCACTTGGAAACAGCCGGGTGCCTTCCGAATAGATCAGCGCATCTGGCGTCAATCCGATCTTGAGCAACCAATAAAGCGGGAACAGCGCAAAAATCAGATAGAACGCAAGCGCAGCGTATTTTCCCACGATCAATGCGGGGTTGGGTTTTTTGACGGCTGACATGGCCAACTCCTCAGATCTTTACCAGCTTCTTACGAAGCCAGAGTAGGATGGTGGCGTAGATCAGCAGGATCACCAGAAGTGCCACGGCAATGGTCGACGCGTAGCCAAAATCCAGTTTGCGGAAGGCCGTGGTGAAGATGTAGGTCGACAGAATTTGTGTCGAATTTGCAGGCCCGCCACCGGTCATCACGTAGATCAGATCAGCAAAGTTGGCGATCCATATCGTCCGGAGCATCACGGTGATCGCGATCATCGGAGCAAGGAATGGCAAGGTAATCTTGGTGAACGTCTGCCATGGGGTCGCACCATCCACTTCTGCAGCCTCATACAGCTCACCGGGTATCGACTGCAACGCCGCCAGCAGCGTGATGGCAAAGAACGGCACACCGAACCAGATATTCGCAGTGATCGGTCCCCACATCGCAAGTTTGGGATCACCAAGGATGTTGTAAGGCTCTGACAGAATGCCAAGTGCTGCCAGCCAATGCGGCAATGGACCGATGACGGGGTTGAAAAGCCACGCCCATGTCAGCGCGGACAAAAAGGTCGGTACGGCCCAGGGCAGAAAAACAAGAGCCTGAAAGAGTTTCTTTCCGAAGAATTGAGTGTTCAGAAGCATGGCAAGGCCGAGGCCAAGCAGAAACTGGAACGTTATCGACCAGAAGGTCCAGAACAGTGTGTTCTCCATCGCGATCCAGAACTTAAGGTCGCTCCAGAGATCGACGTAGTTTTCGAACCCGATCCAGCCAGAGGCAAAAGGCTTCAACAGCTCAATGGATTGGAACGAGTAGGAGATCCCGATGATCAGGGGGATCATGATCACCGCACCGATCAGAAGGATTGCCGGCGACAGATAGAAGAACGGCTCGACCATATATTGCAGGTAAAGCGAGCGTCGTGCCCGGGTTTCCCCGGGCCTGACAGTTTTTTGAACGCGAGCAATCACTGGTTTGCCTTCCATTTTGCGTGCTCGTCAGTGAGGAACTCAGCCCATTCATCCGCGACGTCCTGAGCGCTGCGCTGCCCCAACAAGGCTTCCTGGCTGGTTTCCAACAGAAGCGTGCTGCCAAAATAACCCCACTGCTCAAGGTTGGTTGGCATTGTGGTCGGCACATATTGCTCGCCATTCAGTTCCTCGAACCAGCCTTTGAACTGCTCGGTCTGGAAATGCGGATCCTGATCGGCGCCCTTGTGGATCGGAATAACGCCAACCCGTTTGGCCCATGTGGCATTGGCCTCCGGCGAGGACAAGGCCGCGACCAGATCAAAGGCTTCTTCTTCGTGTTCGGTCGCGTTGAAAATCGACCAGCCTGCAAAACCAATGGTCGGGAAAGCTTTGCCCGAGGGTCCAACTGGCATTGGAATGACCGCAAAATCTTCTGCAGGCATCCGCTCGGCAATGGCGATCAGCGCGTCGGGGTCCTGATCAAGGAATGCACAGGTGCCGGAATAGAAACCGGCCACGATTTCGTTGAAACCCCAGCTGACGCTGTCCTTGGGTGCATATCCGTTCTGATACATGTCGATCATGAACTGGATGCCTTCGACCGAGCCGGGCTCATTGATGCGGCTGACGCCATCTTCTGTGAAGAAATCGTTGGTGCCGTTCATGGCTGCGGCGAACATGATCCAGCCATTGGTGCCACCGGGACCACCGCGCAAACAATACCCGTATTTGCCGTCAAGTTCTGAAACCGCAGCCGAAGCTGCCATGAACTCTTCCATCGTTGTCGGAGGGGTGTCGACACCCGCTTCGGCCAGCAGTTTCTTGTTGTAGAACATCGCCCGCAGGTAGAAGCCGTACGGGATCATATAAAGATCACCAGCCTGGCTGCCCATTGCAACGGTCTTGTCGGTCAGCGTCGCCCCATGGTCCCATCCAGCCACATGGTCTTTGAGGCCGACCAGCTGGTCGGATCCGGCATAGAGCGCCTGCCACGTGTCGGGCATTTCAACAACATCCGGTATGTCGCCGCCCGCCACCATTGTGGCCAGCTTTTCGAATGCGTTGCCCCAGGGGAGCGATACAATCTCAACCGTGACGTCAGGATTGTTGGCCTCAAACTCGTCGACGATCCCCTGAAGCACTTCAGTACGCTCGGGGCTTGTGATCACCTCAACCAGTTTCAGTGTGGTTTCGGCATACGACGCCGATCCCATCAGCACGGCAGCAGCTGTCATTCCCGCTAATAGTTTTTTCATGTTTTCCTCCAGTTGGTTTTGATTTCTACGTCGGGGCGCAGTTCTAAGCGGCGCTTTTTGCGAGTGCTGATGTGAAATCGGTCCACAGATCATCCGCGGACTCGAGCCCAAGATTCAGGCGCACCAGATTGGGTGAGACACCAAACTTTTGCATTGAATTCTGCTCGCCCGCCTGAGCAAGACCGACGCGCGCCGGCAGGATCAGGCTTTCAAAGCCACCCCAGCTCACGCCGAGGCGGAACAGGTTCAACGCATCTGAAAACTTTGCGATGTCTACACTGTCATCGAACTCGATCGACATTAGTCCAGATCGCCCCGCCAACCCGGGAACGTCGTTGGCGCCGGGTGAATTGACCTGCCGAACTTGTGGAATAGTGGCCAGACGATCAACGAACATGTTGGCCGTCGCCTGATGTTGCATCATGCGTGCACTCAAAGTCCGCAAGCCTCGCGTCAGCAGGAAGGCCTCAAAAGGCGCCAGCTTCGCACCGAGCAAAGGAAGGGTCAGATCACGGATGCGGGCGATATGGTCCAGGGAGGAGACCACCACGCCCGCAACCGTGTCCGAGTGCCCCGAAATATATTTCGAGGCTGAGTGGATGACGATATCTATGCCCATTGTGAGGGGGCGTTGAAACACCGGGCTCGCCCAGGAATTGTCGATCATCGTCAACACGTTGTGACGTTTGGCATGTTCGGCGACACGACGTAGATCCATTGCCTCGAAAACGACCGATCCGGGGCTTTCCAGATAGGCCAGTGACACATCAGCAAGCAGATCCGGGTCGTTTTCAAACCGTTCCGGTGCGTAATACTCAATGTGTACTCCGAACGGGCGCAACATGCGTTCCAGAAACCGGAATGTATCCGGATAGACATGCTCGACACAGGCGATCCGATCGCCAGGTTTGACAAATGCCAAGAGCGTTGAGGAAATGGCCGCCATCCCGGAAGCAAATCCAACAGCGGTTTCCCCTTGCTCGGCTTGAGCCATGAGTTTTTCAAACGCTGCGACGGTGGGATTTTCGACGCGGGTGTAGATCGCGGCATCCGATCGACCCGCCATCCTGTCTTCGAAACATTGGTAGCTATCGAACGTAAACAGTGAGGTTTGAACGATCGGAGGCGCCACCGCCCCATCTGGGTCTGGATGTACCGCTGCAAGGAGGGTTGCGATATCTTTGTGATCAGACATTCTGGCTCTCCATGATCTGGAGAATTTCCGCTTCGACCATGTCCATGATCTCGCCGACAATCCGCGCAGCTTCGTCAGCATTCCCCGAGACAACCGCCTCGGCAAGCTTTGTGTGAATTGGGATTGTCGCCTGACCCAGATGCGGCTGACCGAACGGCGCTTCGTAAACTTCATTGAAGCCTTGCTGGATCTGACGGATCAATTGCCCGAACAAAGGATTTCCGCAAGCGTCGTGCAGTGATGAATGGAACCGATAGTCAGCCTGACGCCAGTCTTCACCAGCGGCATGAGTGGCTATGAGCTCGGCAACACGGGCAGTAATCAACAGTCCTTGCGCCTCAGTGCAATTCAGCGCCGCCAGCCGTGCCGCTTCGATTTCCAAGGGTCGGCGCACAGCGTGGGTTCGCAACAAGCTCTCTGCTTCTAGTTTCAATGTCAGAGGAAGGTGAATCGCATTCGCTGACACTTCGGCCGCCAAACGTGTTCCGGCTTTCTTGTTGCGAACAACGATGCCCATGTTCTGCCAACTCGTCAGGGCTTCTCGGACCTTTGCCCGACCAATACCAAGGCGGCGTGCGATTTCAATTTCGGGAGGCAGACGGTCGCCAATCTTTAGGCCTTCCGCATCAATCATCGAGGACAGCGTATCCAGAACATCCCGGCTGGTGCTGCCGGAGGGCAACTCCTTAAGCGAGTTTCCCGCGTCATCGCTCCGTTTTTGCGGTGGTAAATTTTCTGTCACGTGCGGTGGCTCCGAATCAAGTTGCCTCCAACAATACAATTAATGTCCGACAAAATATACAATAATGTCGGACATTATCAAATCAGTGCCACCGAAAAGGAAATGCGTGGATCAGAACTGACACTGAGGGCCTCTTGCGGATCATGCTCGCGACTTCGCTTCCATCCCTAATTGCCGCACCAGATACAAATCGACGTCTCGGCTTTAGAGACATCCAGTCCGACAAAACGCTGTTCCATCTTGCTCTCCTTTCGCTGTCTCAATGCAATCTTGCACCAACCAAGAGAGCAGTTGCTCAATTACTCAGAGTTTCGTTCATTCTCGAAGAACGGTCAGCGGGAGGCTTTTCGACGACGTGCTGCTTCTGAGATGGCAACAGAGTATTGTTCTGTCTCATACTTTAGTTCCCACCTGTCGGATAAAGCGTCGTTTTGGTAGCGCATGCTCGGATGAGACAGGAGCAGACCGTGACAATCTCATTCGAGGGCGCAGACTTTCCGAAAGAAGTGATCTTGTATAGTGCTTTCTTCTATCTCCGATACAGAGTGTTAAATCGGGATTTGGAAGAAATCATAGCGGGACGAGGCGTTGTACTGGATCACGCAACTCTGAACCGATGGGTGAACAGATACGCCTTCCATCAATAACACCTGCGCTTTCGTCCGCACTAATCTGGGCGGATGTTAACGAAAGCATTTGGGTCAATTCTACTCACTCATAACCCACCAAAGTGAGTCAATTTTGCGTGCTAGTTCACAGGCAAAGCCGACGTTTGTCCTTATGAACCGATGATCCTGTTCGATCATGTTGTTCAAAAATTTGGACCTGATCGTCTGTACTTTGGCTAGCAACTGTATTTCTCAGACGGTCTGAGACGTCCATTTTTGCTGCGATTTGCAGAGAGCATTCACGATTGTGACGAGCTTTCGGGCGACTTCCGTGATAACGACTTTATGCGGTTTTCCCGCTTTGCGCAGACGATCAGCGAAGACCTTGAGGACTGGATTGTGGTGGCTGGCGACGAGAGCGGCCTGGAACATCACGTGCCGTAGCAATCGCCGCCCACCTCCGATGGCGCGCTTGCCTCGCATCGCGCCACTGTCGTGTGCAATGGGCGCGAGGCCGGTGAGCGCGGCAGCCTGCTCGCCTGTGATTTGACCAAGTTCTGGCATTTCCGCGATTAGCATCGTACTGGCAACCGGGCCAATCCCGGGAACTGAGCGCAGGCCTAGTGGTTCAGAATCTTGCTCAGAAAATCCTGCGCTCGATTACTTTCCGGGTTTCCAAAAAACTGCTCGGTGGGACGGTCTTCAACAACCAGACCAGCATCCATGAACACCACCCGATCCGCCACCTTGCGTGCAAAGCCCATCTCGTGCGTGACAACCATCATTGTCATACCGTCCTTTGCCAGTTCGACCATCACATCCAGAACCTCATTGATCATTTCCGGATCAAGGGCCGAAGTCGGTTCATCAAACAGCATCGCAATCGGGTCCATAGCCAGCGCCCGGCTGATGGCGACCCTCTGCTGCTGTCCACCTGAAAGCTGCCCGGGAAATTTTTCGATATGTGGCAGGAGCCCAACCCGATTGATCAGAGCTTCAGCTTTGGCGTTGGCCTCGTCGCGTGACCGGCCCAGGACTTTCTGCTGACCCAGACAAAGGTTCTCGCGCACGCTCATATGTGGGTAAAGTTCAAAGTGCTGGAACACCATACCAATGCGCGAGCGCAGCTTGGTAAGATTGGTGCCTTTTGCGGTTACATCCACGTCTTCAACCTGAATGCGGCCCTGCTGCACCGGCTCCAGCCCGTTAACGCATTTGATAAGGGTGGACTTTCCTGATCCGGACGGACCGCAGACCACTACAACCTCGCCTTTTTTGACGTTGGTGGTGCAATCGGTCAGCACCTGAAAGTTGCCGTACCATTTAGAGATGTTTTCAATGCTGATCATGCTGTTTTGGCCTTCTGAAGGTGCCGGACAACAAGTGAACCGGCGAAGCAAATGCTGAAGTAGACAAGGGCGGCGAAGATATACATCTCAGCAAGCCGGCCCTCGGTTCGGGCGACAATAGATGAGGCGGTCATGAAGTCGCGCAAGCTGACAACAAAGACAAGGCTGGTATCCTGGAACAGAATGATGCCCTGCGTCACAAGGATCGGGATCATGTTCCGGAACGCCTGTGGCAGGACCACATAGCGCTGGATCTGCCAGTAGCTGAGGCCAGTGGCCTGTCCGGCATGCACCTGTCCTTTGCGGACTGACTGAATGCCTGCCCGGATAATTTCTGAATAGTAGGCCGCCTCGAACATGACAAAGGCGATCAGCGCCGAATAGAAGCCGCCAATCGGCCGACCCAAAGCAAGAGGCACCAGGAAGTAGAACCAGAAGATCACCAAAATCAGCGGCACCGAGCGGATCAGGTTCACATAACCTGCGGCGAGCAGAGCCAATGGCGCGATACCAGATAGCCGCATCAAGGCAAGGCCGGTCCCCAAAATGATACCGCCGATCACAGCAAGAAAGGTCAGCCATAGCGAGAGCTGCAAGCCCTGCCACAGAAATGGAAGATTGTTCCAGATGACGGAAAGATCAAAATCACCCATAATTCAGCCTTTTCCGACAAAACCCGGGATGCGGGTGTATTTTTCAAGTGTCTGCGCGATGACTGTCGCACCAAGAGCGATGACGACGTAGATGACCGTCGCTGCGGTAAAGGCCTCAAATCCTTGAAAAGTGTATTCCGCGATCTGCTGGCTTTGCGCCGTCAGTTCAAGAAGGCCGATGGTCAGCGCCAGTGAGGAATTCTTGAAGATGGTCAGGAATTCAGAGGTCATCGGCGGCACGATCAGCCGGAAGGAAATCGGCAACAGCACATAGCGATATGTCTGCGCAGTCGAGAAGCCATTGGCATAGGCTGCGCTGGTCAACCCGTGACCGACGGCATTGATCCCGGCACGAACCTGTTCGGCAACGCGGCTTGCGGTGTAAAGTCCTAGACCGATAACAGCCGTAACATACTCGGGATTTGGCATGTCCCGCTTCATCCAACGACCCAGATCATCCGGAACGATCTCAGGCATGACGAAGTACCACAGGAACAGTTGTACAAGAAGCGGCACATTACGAAAAAGTTCAACGTAGGTGGTGCAAAGTAAGGCAACAGGCCGTGATGGCAGTGTGCGCCCGACGCCAATTAGAACACCGACGGCCAGCGCAAGAACCCAGGCCACAAGCGCGACCGCAAAGGTCCACCCCAGCCCCGATATCAGCCAGCCAAGGTATTCCTCTTCAAAGAGGACACCCCAGTTCCAGTTGTAGTTCATGCTTTCTACCCTGATAAAATGGTGCCGGGCCTCCCGCGCACGGTGCAGGCCCGACAGTGTTGCTACAGGAGGAGGTTATTCCGGCAGCGCATTAAGCTGGAACGCAGCCTTCAGCAGGTCTGTCTGACCGACACCCAGCGGATCGAACCACTTGGCATAGATGTCGTTGATCTCACCCGAGCGGAATACATCTGCCATAGCCTTCTTGCCGATCAGCTCAAAGGCGCTGTCGTCGCGGCGCACCATCAACGCATAGGGATCGAAAGACAGGAAATCGCCGACCACCGCGAAATCTTCGGGGGTCTTGGATTTTGCAATGAGCCCGAACAGAAGGATGTGATCCGTGGCATAGACATCCACACGATCAGTTTCCAGAGACAACATGCCCTCGGCATGATCCCGCACCGGAAGAACCTTCACGTCCAGCCCCAGCTCTTCAATTGCGGCCTTGACGGCACGCTCGTTGGTGGTGCCCTGCGCCAACGCAACGGCCTTGCCGCCCAGATCTGCAACCGAATTGATGCCGGAGTCTTTACGGACCATCAGTTTGGTACCGGTGATGAAGGTCGTGGGCAGATACTCGACCTGCTCCTGACGGGTCAGGTTGTTCGTGGTCGAGCCGCATTCAAGGTCAATCGTGCCATTGGCCATCAGTGCAATCCGGGTCTTGGGGTTCACCGGCACATATTTGATCGTCAGTTCCTTACCCAGCTCGGCGGAAACCGCTTCGACCACCTTCATGCAAAGGTCGATCGAATACCCAACCGGATTTTGGTTCTCGTCCAGATAGGCAAACGGAACGGAGCTTTCCCGGTGTCCAATGACAATTTCGCCCGAGGCGTCAATCTTGGCCAAAGTTCCCGTGCGATCCTCAGCCACAGCCGGAGCAGAAAAGGCCAAGGCAAAAGCCAATACGGCCGCTGGTTTCATATATTTCATGGTTTTCTCCCTTAGTTTCTGTTGCTTTTGTTAGTCCTGATAGCCCGGCAGATCGAAAATGCCGGAATATCCAAATAACGCTGCACTTCCACCGGTGTGCAGAAACACAACATTATCCATTCCTTCGAAGTAGCCTTTGCGAACTTGATCAATCAGGCCATCGAGCCCTTTGCCCGAATAGACCGGGTCAAACAAAAGCCCTTCGAGTTGAGCCAGTTTCAGAAGCGCCGCACGCATGCCGTCGGTCGGCAGGCCGTAGCCTGGGCCAACATAATCACAGTTCGCGCGCACCGAAGTACGTTCAATCACGGCCCCCATTCCAAGGTAATCCATGGTCTTGCAGGCCAGGTCATAGACCATGCCTTCCTGTTTCCCCTGAGGTGCCCGAACACCGATCCCAAGCAAGTGAATGTTGCTGCCAAGGGCAGCAAGTCCAGCCACCAGTCCTGCTTGGGTTCCCGCACTGCCGGTGGCATGAACCAGGGCGTCAATCTTGAGACCGATGTTTCCGGCTTGCTCTTCCAACTCGGCGGCACAATTCACATAACCCAACGCCCCAACGCGATTGGAGCCGCCGCCCGGGATGATGTAGGTCTTGCGGCCCTGATCTTGCAGCGTGCTGGCCAAGGCTTCCATTTCAGCGTTCATGTCGGCACCACCTGCTCGTTTGGAAACGGTTGCGCCATGTAGCTGATCCAGCAGAACATTACCGTTGAAATTATAAGTCTCGTCATTCGACCCGGTGCGATCCTCAAGCAGGATATGGCAGTTCAGCCCCAACCGGGCTGCTGCGGCTGCTGTCTGTCGTGCATGATTGGACTGGGTAGCGCCTTGCGTGATCACTGTGTCAGCACCCAGCTTCATGGCGTCGGCCATCAGAAATTCCAGCTTGCGAGTCTTGTTGCCGCCCGACGAAAGGCCCGTGCAGTCATCGCGCTTGACCCAGATGCGCGGCCCGCCCAGCTCGTTACTCAACCTTTCCAGCGGCTCCAAAGGGGTCGGAAAATGACCAAAACGCACACGTGGAAAGTTCTCAAGCGCGCGCCTTACAAGCGCGAGGTTGCCGCCCACTGCCATAGCACCTTCTGCCGCTGCGGTTTGCATTGTGTACATTCCCTTTACGTATTCTAAGTAAGGCTAAACGCAAAAAATCGTGTTGGATAATGCCAATAT
>NZ_JBXWSM010000023.1:0-54860 GCF_059613405.1 Ruegeria sp. BHSA118 | reverse complement strand
CTGTCGCCGAAATAGGACCGGTGGCCTATTGTTTTGAGCGGTATTTCCGCATCGTGATGCTGTGGCTCGAAGATGCAGAGGTGCGCAAGGACGTGCCACCCGAGCTATTGGCCGAAGGTGTGCAGGCCTTTGCCATACAGGCCATGTCATTAAGATTCTGCGCGTTGCATTCAGCGACGACATTCACCGACAGGTTGGAGACCTATCTGGATGCGTGGTTGACCCCGACAGGCTGATCGCTGCCGGGGTCAAGGTTGTCAGCTGTGGATCGGGCCGTCGCCGCAAGCCAGTGCGGCCTCGCGCACGGCTTCGGAATAGGTCGGGTGCGCGTGGCAGGTCAGGGCCAGATCTTCGGCGGATGCGCCGAATTCCATCGCCACGCAGACCTCATGGATCAGGTCGCCTGCGCCGGGGCCGATGATGTGGCAGCCCAGGATACGGTCGGTTTCCTTGTCGGCCAGAACCTTGACGAACCCGTCAGAGGCAAAGTTGGCTTTGGCGCGGCCGTTGCCCATGAACATGAACTTGCCGACCTTGTAGGCACGGCCTTGTTCTTTGAGCGTCGCCTCGGTTTCACCGACATTTGCGACCTCGGGCCATGTATAGATCACCCCCGGAATGACACCATAGTTCACATGCCCATGCTTGCCCGCAACCTGTTCCGCGGCGGCCATGCCTTCATCTTCGGCCTTGTGCGCCAGCATCGGGCCTTCGATCACGTCGCCTATGGCGTAGATGCCCGGTACGTTGGTCTGCCAGTCCTTGCCCACCTTGATCTGGCCGCGCGAGGTCATCTCGACGCCCAGAGCGTCCAGCCCCAAACCATCGGAATAAGGTTTGCGACCGGTGGCCACCAGCACGGTATCGGCGTCAATCACATGCTCGCTGTCGTCCTTGAGCAGCTTGTATGTCACCTTGGCCTTGGTCTTGGTTGCTTCGGTTTTCTGCACCGCTGCACCCATGATGAAATTTAGCCCCTGTTTCTTGAGGATACGCTGGAAGGTTTTTTGCACCTCAGGGTCCATGCCCGGAGTGATTTCCTTGAGGAATTCGATCACCGTTACCTCAGCGCCCAGGCGGCTGTACACCGAACCCAGTTCCAGCCCGATCACACCCGCGCCGATCACCACCATTTTCTTCGGAATCTTACCCAGAGACAGCGCACCGGTTGAGGTCACAACGACCTTCTCATCCACTTCGACACCGGGCAGCGAGGACGGTTCGGAGCCTGACGCAATGATGATATTCTTGGTTTCATGGATTTCATCGCCAACCTGAACCTTGCCGGCCGCAGGGATCGATCCCCAGCCTTTCAGCCAGTCGATCTTGTTCTTCTTGAACAGGAACTCGATGCCCTTGGTGTTGCCCTCGATCACCTCGTCCTTATAGGCCTGCATCTGTTTCCAATCGACCGAAGGGCTTTTGCCCTTTAGGCCCATCTTGGCAAAGTTGTGTTCGGCTTCATGAAGCTGATGGCTGGCATGCAGCAAAGCTTTTGACGGGATGCAGCCCACGTTCAGACAGGTGCCGCCCAATGTTTCGCGCCCTTCGACCACAGCAGTTTTCAGACCCAGCTGTGCACAACGGATCGCACAAACATACCCGCCGGGGCCGGCGCCGATTACGATGACGTCATAATTTGCCATTATATTCTCCTAAATCGACCGGACGTTCCGGCGCTTCCCCGACCCGATCTGGCGGGTCGGGAATATCTATTGTCAAACGGGTTCCAGCAGCTTGATCGAGATATGCGCGATACCGCCGCGTTCATGGTGCATTGCCAATTCCTCGGATCCGAAGAATGCTTTGGCCTTGTCCAGGTTGATCACCTCGAACATCGCGATCGCATGGTCCTTCTGATCGGGGTCGCGCCAGACATGCAGGTCGCGGATACCCGCGGCCTTGCGCATCGGCTTGTCCTCGCGGAACACTTTCAGCCAGGCGTCGAAATCGGCCACATCGGCCTGCCAGAGTACATGTGTCGCCATGGTTACAGATCCATCAGCAGGCGGCGCGGATCTTCCAGCGCCTCTTTCACACGAACCAGGAAGGTCACGGCACCTTTGCCGTCAACAATGCGGTGGTCATAGGACAGGGCCAGATACATCATCGGGCGGATCTTGATCTCTCCATTGATGACCATCGGACGATCCTGGATCTTGTGCATGCCCAGAATGCCCGACTGCGGGGGGTTCAGGATCGGCGAGGACATCAGCGAGCCGTAAACACCACCGTTCGAGATTGTGAAGGTACCGCCCTGCATCTCGGCCATCGAAAGTTTGCCATCGCGGGCGCGCTTGCCCTTTTCGGCGATGGCTTTTTCGATGGCTGCAAAGGACATGCTGTCCGCGTCGCGAATGACCGGAACCACCAGACCCTGCGGCGTACCGGCGGCCACGCCCATATGCACGAAGTTCTTGTAGACGATGTCGGTGCCATCGATTTCGGCATTGACCTCGGGCACTTCTTTCAGGGCATGGCAGCAGGCCTTGGTGAAAAAGGACATGAAGCCCAGGCGCACACCGTGCTTCTTCTCGAACTGGTCTTTGTACTGATTGCGCAGGGCCATCACCTCGGTCATGTCCACTTCGTTATAGGTGGTCAGGATCGCGGCTGTGTTCTGCGCATCCTTCAGGCGCTTGGCGATGGTCTGACGCAGACGGGTCATCCGTACACGCTCTTCGCGGGCCTCATCTTCGGCAGCAACCGGTGCGCGCGGAACCTGAGCAACGGGCGCCGGCGCAGCCGCTGCGGGTGCGGGGGCCGAAGCGGTTGCAACTGCCTTGGCGACATCTTCCTTCATGATGCGACCATCGCGACCGGTGCCGGTGACCTGATCGGCTGACAACCCGGCCTCGGCCATCGCCTTTTCGGCAGACGGCGCATTTGCAACATCCTTGCCGGTGCTTGCCGCAGCAGGAGCCGCCGCAGCAGCAGCCGGTGCAGGGGCTGCGCCTGCTGCCGCGCCTGAGATGACTGCCAGCTTTGCGGTTGCATCAACGGTTGCACCTTCCGGTGCGACGATTTCCGCCAGAACACCCGCAGCCGGAGCGGGCACCTCAACCGAGACTTTGTCGGTTTCCAGCTCACACAGCATCTCGTCTTGCGCGACGCTGTCGCCGACTTGCTTGAACCAGGTCGAAACAGTCGCCTCTGTCACGGATTCGCCAAGCGTGGGCACCATCACGTCAACCGACCCGCCCGATGCAGAGGGTGCAGTCTCGGGGGCTGCTGCGGCTGTTGCCGGGGCAGGCGCGGCTGCACCTTCACCGGCAGCAATCGTCGCCAGCAGAGCATCGACACCAACCGTGTCGCCTTCGGCGGCCACAATCTCACCCATCACGCCGGCAGAGGGCGAGGGCACTTCGACCGTCACCTTGTCAGTCTCCAGCTCACACAGCATCTCATCCACGGCGACCGCATCACCGGGCTTTTTGAACCATGTTGCAACTGTGGCTTCGGTGACCGACTCGCCAAGCGTGGGAACACGAACTTCAATCGTCATCGCTTATTTTCCTTCGAGGCTCAGCGCTTCGTTAACCAGCGCTTCTTGTTGGGCTTTGTGTTGGCTGGCCAGGCCCGTTGCGGGCGAGGCCGAGGTTGCGCGACCGACATAAACCGGACGGGTATGTTTCGCGCCGATCCGGGAAAGAACCCATTCGATATTGGGTTCGATAAAGGTCCACGCACCTTGGTTCTTTGGCTCTTCCTGACACCAGACCATTTCGGCATTCTTGAACCGTTCAAGCTCGTTGATCAGAGAATGCGCCGGGAACGGATAGAACTGTTCGATCCGCATCAGGTAGATGTCGTCGATGCCACGCGCATCGCGTTCCTCCAGCAGGTCGAAATAGACCTTGCCGGAACACATGACGACGCGCTTGATCTTGTCATCAGCCACCAGTTTGGTGTCTGAGTTGCCCTTCTGCGCGTCATCCCACAGCACACGGTGGAAGCTGGAGCCTGTGGTGAAGTCATCCGCCGTGCTGACTGCCAGTTTGTGACGCAGCAGTGATTTCGGTGTCACCAGGATCAGCGGCTTGCGGAAAGTCCGGTGCAGTTGGCGGCGCAGGATGTGGAAATAGTTCGCAGGCGTTGTGCAGTTCGCCACGATCCAGTTGTCCTGACCGCACATTTGCAGGAACCGCTCCAGCCTTGCCGACGAATGCTCGGGGCCTTGCCCCTCGAACCCATGCGGCAGCAGACAGACAAGGCCGGACATCCGCAGCCATTTCGATTCACCCGAACTGATGAATTGGTCGAACATGATCTGCGCACCGTTGGCAAAGTCGCCAAACTGGGCTTCCCACAGAACCAGCGCATTTGGTTCGGCCAGTGAGTATCCGTATTCAAACCCGAGCACCGCATATTCGGACAGCATCGAGTCGATCACTTCGTAATGCGACTGACCTGCGCGAATGTTGTTCAGCGGATAATACCGTTCTTCCGTTTCCTGATGGACAAAGCCCGAGTGCCGTTGACTGAACGTCCCGCGCGTCGCGTCCTGACCGGACAGTCGAACCGGAAAGCCCTCGGTCAGCAACGAGCCAAAGGCCAGCGCTTCACCCGTGGCCCAGTCAAAGCCCTTGCCACTGTCGAACATCTGTTTCTTGTGGTCCAGCAGACGCGCAACGGTTTTGTGTACCGCAATATCCGCAGGGGCGTGGGTCAGCGCGTTGCCGATCTCGGCCAGAGTCGCCGGGGCGATGGCGGTTTCGCCGCGCACATAGTCCTCTTTGTTCCTGTCCAGATGCGACCAGCGCCCATCCAGCCAGTCGGCCTTGTTGGGTTTATAGTCTTTGCCGGCCTCGAACTCATCATTCAGATGAGCCTGGAAGGCGGCCTTCATATCCTCGATCTCGCCCTCGGGGATCAGGCCGTCTTTGACCAGACGTTCGGTATAGAGCGACAGAGTGGTCTTATGCGTCTTGATCTTCTTGTACATGATCGGGTTGGTGAACATGGGCTCGTCGCCCTCGTTGTGACCGAACCGGCGATAGCAGAAGATGTCGATGACCACGTCCTTGTGGAACTTCTGGCGGAACTCGGTCGCCACCTTGGCTGCATGAACAACCGCCTCGGGGTCATCCCCGTTCACGTGGAAGATCGGCGCCTCGACCATCAGCGCGATATCCGTCGGATAAGGGCTGGAGCGTGAGAAATGCGGCGCCGTGGTAAAGCCGATCTGGTTGTTCACCACGATGTGCATTGTCCCGCCGGTGCGATGCCCGCGCAGACCGCTCAGGCCAAAGCCTTCGGCCACGACGCCCTGACCGGCAAAGGCCGCATCCCCGTGCAGCAGAATGGCCATGACCTTGGTGCGGTCCGCGTCGCCCAACTGATCCTGCTTGGCGCGGACCTTGCCCAGAACCACAGGATTCACCGCCTCAAGATGCGACGGGTTCGCCGTCAGCGACAGGTGCACGCTGTTGCCGTCGAACTCGCGATCGCTTGAAGCACCGAGGTGGTATTTCACGTCGCCCGAACCATCCACGTCTTCGGGTTTGAAACTGCCGCCCTGGAATTCGTTGAAAATGGCGCGATAGGGCTTGCCCATCACATTGGCCAGAATGTTCAATCGGCCCCGGTGCGGCATCCCGATCACGATATCGCTGAGGCCGAGCGCGCCACCACGCTTGATGATCTGCTCCATCGCCGGAATAAGCGCCTCACCGCCATCCAGGCCAAAGCGCTTGGTGCCCATGTACTTGACGTGCAGGAACTTTTCAAAGCCCTCGGCCTCGACCATTTTGTTCAGGATGGCTTTGCGGCCTTCCTTGGTGAACTGGATTTCCTTGCCATAGCCCTCGATCCGCTCTTTCAGCCATGCGGCCTCTTCCGGGTTCGAGATATGCATGTATTGCAGCGCAAAAGTACCGCAATAGGTCCGCTTCACGATCTCGACGATCTGTCGCATCGAGGCGACCTGAAGTCCCAGAACGTTGTCGATAAAGATCGGGCGGTCCATGTCGGCATCGGTGAAGCCGTAGGTCTTCGGGTCCAGCTCAGGATGCGTGCTGGCCGCGCGCATGCCAAGGGGGTCAAGGTCGGCGGCCAGATGGCCCCGGATCCGGTAGGCGCGGATCAGCATCAGCGCCCGCAGACTGTCCAGCACCGCGCGCTTGATCTGGTCATCGCTGACTTCGACACCTTTGTCGGCGGCCTTGTCCTTGATCTTCTTGCCTGCGGCCTTGGCGTCAATCTCGGCCCACTCGCCGGTCAACGCACCGGTCAGATCATCCCCTGGCATGGGCGGCCAGTCCGTGCGCGCCCACGAAGGCCCTTCGGCCTCACGCTGCACATCAGGCGCGGCGTCACCCATGGCCTTGAAGAACTCGACCCAGGCAGCGTCTACCGCACCGGGGTTCTTGGTGTACTGCGCGTAAAGCTGTTCCAGGTACTCGGCGTTGTGCCCCTGCATGAAGCTGGAGGCGTGAAAGGCAGTATTGGGCGAGTGTTCGGTCATTGGGCTACCTCATGTGGGTTGGGACCGTATTGATTGGTGCCTGGCTGGCTGGGGCGGGTCAGCCACCACAGCACCAGAAGGGGCGACACCACCAGAACGATAAGTGTCGGGATGACGATCAGCAATGTTGCGCGGGTAAACAAAATGTCGAGCGTTCCGCCGTGGAATTGGCTGGCCAGTCCGATGCCAAAGATCAGGACCGCAAAAGCCCCAAGGATCAGCAGGATCGGCAGCAGAGCGTACAGCCCACTGCGCCCGGTATCGTGCATCCGCCGAAAGGCCACGGCCAGATGCGGGAGGAAGACGATCAGGCCGACGATACTCTGTACCGGGCCTGTTATAGTGGCCGTGACGGATTTGGACGTCTCGGTTTCGGTCACCGCGACCTGAGTGAAGAACTGTAGGTCAATGACCCCGGCGATGATGCTCCAGATCACGATGAACAGGAAAAAGAACCAGTATTCGGGCCGCGAGGCACGACCCGAGAAGGTGAAGAACTTGGAGAAACAGGTGCGAATGGCGTCAGAGAAGGTCATGGGGTGACCTCATGTGCATCCGTTTTTGCGGAGCGACGGGCAAAGTGAAGCTTAGAAAAGGGGTTTAGTTTGCTAGTCATCGTAGCGCGTTTCCTGAATTGGACACAGAAGCCACAAAAACGTAACGGAGATCGACAGTTGAATTTTCAAACCGTTCGTACGCCATGTTCGCAATTGCACGGGCATTATAAAGAGTTATCTGCGTATCATCTTTTCTAAATCTGCCGATCTGAAAATCCCGTACTTTTTCAGCTTGGCGGGCTTTCACAACATTGAGTGGGGGGCGGCTTGACGTCAAAAAGCACAACTGCTCTGTGTCAAGCAACCGAACGGTCAGTACCGCATCGCCTTTAGGATCGCTAAAGTAAAAGTCCCAATCATACGGGTTGGCGGGCTTGGCAAGAAACTTGCGGGACGACAACTCTCGGACGATGTCGTAGTCACTATTTTTTCCCCAAGCCAAACCATATTGCAGATTGAACATGGCAGAATGGTCGAGTGCGCGCTCCTCGTCCGGTTTTTGTGCCTCCCAGCCAAATTCTTGCAAGTTGGCCTCCAAGGACTCCGCTTGAAACCCGGCGGAACACAAGCCGATTGTCTTCCAAAAATCGATTGCACTAGCGGTAGACGGCGCAACGAGCACCATCGGCATTGCGAACAGTATAGCTGACAACCGTTTCAAGTTCATGCCGATGTAAGATCCTCTGACAGGTTCTGCTAGTTGTAAATGCAAGCCGGGCTGAAGCCCGGCCTGCGCACGGATTGTGCGGGCTTACCCAATCGCTTCCAGCACAGCCTCACCCAGCTGCGCCGGGCTTTCGGCCACGACGATACCGGCCGAGCGCATGGCTTCGATCTTGTCTTCGGCACCGCCCTTGCCCCCGGCGACAATCGCGCCTGCGTGGCCCATGCGGCGGCCCGGAGGGGCTGTGCGGCCTGCAATGAAACCGGCGGTCGGCTTTTTGCGGCCCTTCTTGGCCTCATCCGCCAGGAACTGTGCGGCTTCTTCCTCGGCCGAGCCACCGATCTCACCGATCATGATGATCGACTCGGTTTCGTCATCCGCCAGGAACCATTCCAGCACGTCGATATGCTCGGTGCCTTTGATCGGGTCACCGCCGATTCCCACACAAGTGGACTGGCCCAGACCCACATCGGTGGTCTGCTTGACGGCCTCATAGGTCAGGGTGCCCGAGCGCGACACAACGCCGACCGAACCGCGCTTGTGGATGTGACCGGGCATGATGCCGATCTTGCAGGCGTCGGGCGTGATGACACCGGGGCAGTTCGGACCGATCAGACGCGAGCTTGAGCCTTCCAGCGCGCGCTTCACCTTCATCATGTCCAGAACCGGGATGCCTTCGGTGATGCAGACGATCACTTCCATCTCGGCATCAATCGCTTCGAGGATCGAGTCAGCCGCGAATGGGGGCGGTACGTAGATCACCGATGCGTTGGCTTCGGTCACATGCTTGGCCTCGTGGACCGAGTTGAACACGGGCAGACCCAGATGCTCCATCCCGCCTTTGCCGGGGGTGACGCCGCCGACCATCTTGGTGCCATAGGCAATGGCCTGTTCGCTGTGGAATGTACCCTGCGAGCCGGTAAAGCCCTGACAGATCACTTTGGTGTTTTCGTCAATGAGGACTGCCATTTTGTCCCTTTCTCTAGGCGGTGTTGGATTGATTGGGTTCAGTCGCCGGCAGAACCTGCGGCGCATAGGTAATTTTCTCGAGCGTGGCACGCCCCAGGGCCAGGTTGGCCGTCGTGCGCAGGCCGCTGCTGATTTCAGCGATGCCACGCCTTACTTTTTGCCGGATCAGAGGCCAGCCTGTTGGCCGCGCGCGCGGTGCCCCCATATTGTATTCGCCGGGCGCTTCGTTGCCCTGTTCGACCATGGCCGGGATCACCTGATAGATGTTGATCTGACGCGCCGCCGGCGAGGCGGAAGGGTTGAACAACAAACCATCCAGCGTAATGTCAAAGGGTTTCTGCGCCAGGAAGTGCCGGGCCGCTTCGCGTGTCAGCGCATAAGCTGCACCTCCGGGATGGCGCGAACGCATCAGGCGCAGTTCCCGCCCCAAATGGGACAAACGCTTGCGTCCAAGTGCCACGTAAAGCTTAGTGCTGCGCCAGCGTTCGAACCGCACGATGTCGGCATCCTCTGGCCACCAGGACGGGTCGTTCAGCCAATCGGCCAATTCTGGGGTCAGGAACACGTCATCCTCAAGGACCAACGCTTGTTCCGCGCCCGAGGCGATCAATGCCTCCCACGCTTTGGCGTGGCTGAGAGTGCAGGCCATGTCCTTGGTATGGAAATAGCCCCACGGCCCCTCGGCCTTGCACTCGCGCAGGAAATCCTCACGGGTGGCGGCATCGCAGTCAACAGCATTGACGCGCGTCGCCGACAGGCCTGCCTTTTGCAGCTCCTGCTCCATCAAACGCGCCCGCCCTGTGGCGCGTTCAAGACCTATGAGGAAGATGGGGATGGTCATCAGATCGATTGCTTCTTTCGGCCTTGCGCGGCAATGCTTTTCAGCTTGGTTTTAGCCGCGATGGGGCGGGCCCGAGGCCAGCCCCACTTGAACAAGCTTATCCCTTGACCGCTTTCACGATCTTCTCGGCACCGTCTTTCAGGTTGTCTGCCGCGATTACGTCCAGGCCAGAGGTGTTGATGATCTCTTTGCCCTTCTCGACATTCGTGCCTTCCAGACGCACAACCAGCGGCACCTTCAGGCCAACTTCTTTCACCGCGGCGACAACGCCCTCAGCAATCACATCACAGCGCATGATGCCGCCGAAGATGTTGACCAGAATGCCTTTGACCTGCGGGTCCGATGTGATGATCTTGAACGCTTCGGTCACCTTCTCTTTGGTGGCGCCGCCACCCACGTCGAGGAAGTTGGCAGGCTCAGCCCCGTACAGCTTGATGATGTCCATCGTCGCCATCGCCAGACCGGCACCGTTGACCATGCAGCCGATCTCACCATCCAGTGCGATGTAGTTCAGGTCGTATTTGCTGGCTTCCAGTTCCTTGGGGTCTTCCTCGGTCGTGTCGCGCAGTTCGGCAATATCCGGGTGGCGGTAGACCGCGTTGCCGTCAAACCCGACCTTGGCGTCCAGCACCTTGAGGTCGCCGCTGTCGGAAACGATCAGCGGGTTGATCTCCAGCATCTCCATGTCCTTCTCGACGAAGGCTTGATAGAGCTGACCCATCAGTTTGACGCATTGCTTGACTTGCGCGCCTTCCAGACCCAGCGAAAAGGCGATGCGGCGGCCGTGATAGGGCATGTAACCGGTGGCCGGATCGACCGAGAAGGACAGGATTTTCTCGGGCGTCGCGGCGGCTACTTCTTCGATGTCCATGCCGCCCTCGGTCGAACAGACGAAGGAAATGCGGCTGGTCTGGCGATCCACCAACAGGGCCAGGTACAGCTCACGCTCGATGCCGGATCCGGCCTCGATATAAATGCGGTTGACCTGCTTGCCTGCGGGGCCGGTCTGATGGGTGACCAGCGTGCGGCCCAGCATCTTCTTGGCTTCCTCGGCGGCTTCTTCCACCGATTTGGTCAGACGGACACCGCCTTTTTCGCCCGCGTCGGTCTCTTTGAAGCTGCCCTTGCCACGTCCACCTGCGTGGATCTGAGCCTTGACGACCCAAAGCGGCCCATCCAGTTCACCGGCTGCGGTTTTGGCTTCCTCGGCGCGCAGAACCGCGCGACCGTCGGAGACCGGAGCGCCATAGCTGCGCAAAAGAGCTTTGGCCTGATATTCGTGAATATTCATCGAAACTGTCCCGTCTGACTACGATTACCCCGTTATAGGGGTGTCTAACGGGCAAGTTTAAAGGGTTTTTTGATGCTCGATGGGTTTTTAGCGAAGATTTTCGCTATTTGTGATCACAGTATTTTAGGGTGTGATCACAAACTTTCTGATGCGGCAAAACGATTCGAAAAAACTGCGCAGCGTAAGAAAATCATATTCGAAAAAAGGGATTTGCGGCGTTTGCGCCAACATTTGCGACCGGGACATGCGTAGGCCAAACGAAAACCGGCCCTGAAACGGGCCGGTCTGTTATTCGAAGTTCAGGGCTGTTTTACGCCAACGAGCTGTCGATGCCCTTGCACGCGTCGATCAGGCCCTTCACGGCGTTCACCGAGTTGTCGAACCCTGCCTGCTCGTTTTCGTTCAGCTTGATGTCAACGATACGCTCGACGCCGCCGGCGCCTATGACGGTCGGGACGCCGACATAGAGCCCGTCTACGCCCAGTTCGCCGTTGCAATAGGCCGCACAGGGCAGAACACGTTTCTGGTCTTTCAGATAGGCTTCGGCCATTTCGATCGCCGACGTTGCAGGCGCGTAATAGGCCGACCCGGTTTTCAGCAGGCCAACGATTTCTGCGCCGCCGTCACGGGTGCGCTGCACGATGGCGTCCAGTTTCTCTTGCGTGGTCCAGCCCATCTCGACCAGATCAGGCAGCGGAATGCCGGCAACGGTCGAGTAACGGACCGACGGCACCATGGTGTCGCCGTGGCCGCCCAGAACAAACGCGGTGACGTCGCGCATCGAGACGTTAAACTCTTCCGACAGGAAGTGTGCAAAGCGCGCCGAGTCCAGCACGCCAGCCATGCCGCAGACTTTGTTGTGCGGCAGACCCGAGAATTCGCGCAAGGCCCAGACCATCGCGTCCAGCGGGTTGGTGATGCAGATCACGAATGCGTCGGGTGCGTGGGCTGCGATGCCTTCACCGACCGACTTCATGACTTTCAGGTTGATGCCCAGCAGATCATCGCGGCTCATGCCCGGTTTGCGGGCTACGCCTGCGGTCACGATGCACACATCCGCGCCGGCAATATCTGCATAGTCGCTGGTGCCTTTCATCGAGGCGTCGAACCCTTCCGAAGGGCCGGATTCTGCGATGTCGAGCGCCTTGCCCTGAGGCAGCCCGTCTGCGATGTCAAACAGGACAACGTCACCCAGTTCTTTGACAGCTGCGAGATGTGCGAGCGTGCCGCCGATGTTCCCCGCGCCGATCAGCGCAATCTTGGGTCTGGCCATTTGGAATTTCTCCATATCCGGTCGGTATTGAAATCGCGGTTGTGCTAGTCGTTAAAACGTCAATAGGCAAGAGTTCTGCGACGTGGCATACAACCGCATACTGTTTGCAGGCCCTGCTTTGATTGCGCTAAACGGCCTTTGAGACAAGCCAAAACCGGGACTGTCACATGTTCGAATTGAACTTGATGTTTTTTGCCGTGGCGATCCCTGCCGTGATCTTTGCCGGTATCTCGAAGGGCGGTTTCGGTTCCGGCGTGGCCTTTGCCTCGTCATCGATTCTGGCCTTGATCCTGACGCCCGGGCAGGCTTTGGCCCTGATGCTGCCGATTTTGATGGTGATCGACGTGGCCACGTTGGGTCCCTATTGGAGGCGGTGGAGCTGGCCGGATTCCCGTCTGCTGATCCTTGGCGCGGTGCCCGGTGTGGCGATAGGGGCATGGCTTTACCGTGCAACGGATGATGATCTGTTGCGTCTGCTGATCGGTGGCATCTCGGTCGGGTTCGTAATCTGGCACGTCGCGCAGTCGAAAGGGTGGGTGCGCGGGTTTGCCAGGCGACTGCCGCCGACTTCTGGTTTGTTTGCCGGGCTGGTCGCGGGTTTCACAAGTTTCGTCAGCCATGCCGGTGGCCCCCCGGCAGCGGTCTATCTATTGTCGCAACGCCTGACGAAAACCGAATTTCAAGCCAGTACGGTACTGGTTTTTTGGGTGATCAATATCGCGAAATTCATACCCTATGCGTATCTGGGCATGTTCACATGGCAGACGTTGTGGGCGGATTTGCTGCTGACACCCTTTGCGATCCTGGGGGCATGGCTGGGCGTCCGGGCACATTTCATGTTGTCCGAACGCCTGTTCTTCGGGCTCGCCTATGTGCTGCTGACACTCACCGGCAGCAAACTGATCTGGGACGCGCTTACCTGATCAGGCATTGGGGGGCAGCGCCTCGGCCACCTCTTCAAAAGCCTGACCCGACGCCACAAGGCAGGTGATCCCGTTGGGCAAAGTCACCGTGATCGTCCAGCTGCCGTTTTCGTTCGAGGCAAAAAGCTCCATGACAGCGCCTTTCCGGGCCAGTCCCAAACCCCTGCGCGTTTCACCATAGTCCTCGTGCAACCGCTCCAGCACAGCTTCTCTGGGCGCACAGTTTTGACCCTGAGCGTGCACATGTTGCGCGGCCAGGACCATGATCCCAAGCCCCATCGTCATCTTGAACACCGTCTTTTGCATCCCGTACCCTTTTTTGATTCCAGCTGCCGATCAGGGTGGGTGGCAAGGGACGAAATCCGGTTAAGGGAACGCACGTTGCGTCGTGTTTGCTGCGGTGCGGCAATTTTGTGCTTGAACTTTCCTGCAAAAAATGGCCCATTCCGCGCAACTTTATTTCAATGGGAGTGGTCCATGGATCCTCGTCTGCGCCCCTATCGTTCGGTTCTCTACATTCCTGGTTCGAAGGACCGGGCTCTGGACAAGGCCCGCTCTTTGCCTGTGGATGCGATCATCTTCGACCTGGAAGATGCAGTTGCAGCGGACGAAAAAGAAAACGCTCGCGAAACGCTGAAAGGGGCGCTGGCCGCTGGGGGGTATGGTACGCGGGTCAAGATCGTCCGGATCAATGGGCTGGACACCGAATGGGGGCGTGCCGATGCCGAGGCGGTGCGCGACATGGATGCCGATATTGTCCTGTTGCCCAAAGTGAATTCGGCGGCTGACGTGGATGCTCTGGCGGCGATCACCGGAGAATTGCCGATCTGGGCCATGATGGAAACGCCGCGCGGAATGCTGAACGCTGCCGAGATCGCCGCGCATCCGCTGATGGCCGGGTTCGTGATGGGCACAAACGATCTGGCCAAAGAGCTGCAAACCCGCTTTCGTCCCGATCGCTTGCCGATGATGACTTCGCTGGGTCTGTGCCTGTTGGCCGCCAAGGCCGAAGGGCTGATCATCATTGATGGCGTGTACAACGCTTTCAAGGATGCCGAGGGTCTGGCCGCCGAGTGTGCGCAGGGCCGCGACATGGGCTTTGATGGCAAAACACTGATCCATCCGGCCCAGGTCGATGTGGCCAACACAGCCTTCGCACCATCGGATGACGAGATCGATCTGGCCCGCCGCCAAATTTCGGCATTCGAAGAGACCGAAGCGCAAGGGCAGGGTGTCGCCGTCGTGGATGGCAAGATTGTTGAAAACCTGCACGTTGCAACGGCCCGTGAAATTCTGGCAAAAGCAGAGGCGATTTCAGCTTTGCAAGCGGGGTAAGCCAGCATGGGCTTTGTTCTTCTGATCTTGGGCGTGGCACTGTGGTGGGCCGCGCATCTGTTCAAACGTGTGGCGCCTGAACGCCGCGCCGCGATGGGCGACGGGGGCAAGGGGGCAGTAGCCCTGGCGCTGGTCGCGTCGGTCCTGTTGATGGTGTTCGGCTATCGCATGACCGACTTCATTTATGTCTGGGCACCGCCGACCTTTCTGATTCACGTCAATAATCTGTTGGTTCTGATCGCGATCTTCATGATGAGCCCCGCGGGCACCAAAGGCCGGGTGCTGAACAAGTTTCGTCATCCGATGCTGGGTGGATTCACGCTGTGGGCCTTTGCACATTTGCTGGTGAACGGAGATCTGGCCTCGATCACCCTGTTCGGCGGTCTTCTGGCATGGGCCGTGGTCGAAGTTGTTGTGATCAACAAGGCCGAACCCGACTGGACGCCCGGTGAATCGGGAACCTATGGCAAGGATGCGATGTTCTTTGTGGCGTCGATCGTGCTGCTGGGGGTTATCGGATATATCCACGGCCTGGTCGGTCCGTCTCCGTTTGGCTCATGAGGACCTGACCCCATGGCGAAACTCTATCGTTTGTTGACCGAAGAAGACACGTCAGCCTTCTGTCACAAGGTGTCAGATGCGCTGGCGAAGGGATGGGAGCTGTACGGCGACCCGTCCTATGCCTTTGACACAGCCAACAATGTAATGCGGTGTGCACAGGCTGTGACCAAAGAGGTCGAAGCCGACTATTCCCCCGATATGAAACTGGGACAGCAGTAATGGTAAAAACAAATCCGGGCCGATTTTTCGAGGATTATTCCGTAGGGCAGGTGTTGCAACACGCCGTGCCGCGCACAGTGACCGAGGGTGAACGCGGTCTGTATCACGCGCTTTATCCCGCGCGTCACGCGCTGTATTCCTCGGACGAATTTGCCCGGGATTGCGGTTTGCCGGAAAGTCCGCTTGATGATCTGGCGGCGTTTCATCTGGTGTTCGGTAAAACGGTTCCGGATGTTTCGCTGAATGCGGTTGCCAATCTTGGCTATGGCGAAGGCCGCTGGCTGAAACCCGTCTACGCCGGTGATACCCTGCGATCTGTGTCCGAGGTGATTGGCGTCAAACAGAATTCCAACGGGAAAACAGGTGTCGTTTGGGTCCGCACCCGTGGATTGAACCAATTGGACGAAGTGGTCATCGAATACGTCCGTTGGGTCATGGTGCGCAAGGCAGACGTGAATGCGCCAGCGCCCGAAACGGTTGTTCCCGAATTGAAAAAGGCCCTGACGCCCAAAGATCTGATCGTGCCCGAAGGTCTCGATTTCTCGAATTACGACTTCGCTTTGGCCGGTGAAGCGCATCGTTGGGGCGATTATGAAATCGGTGAGAAAATCGACCACGTGGACGGCGTCACCGTGGAAGAGGCCGAACATATGCTGGCCACGCGATTGTGGCAGAACACCGCCAAGGTGCATTTCGACCTGACATTCCGCCCGGAAGGCAGGTTGATCTATGGCGGGCACGTGATCTCGATGGCCCGGACCTTGTCGTTCAATGGGCTTGCGAACGCGCAGATGATTGTCGGCCTGAATGGCGGCGCGCATGCCAACCCGTGTTTCGCGGGCGACACGATCAAGGCCTGGTCCGAAGTCCTGGATAAGGCGGAAACCGGTGTTCCCGGCGTGGGTGCGATCCGCCTGCGCCTGGTGGCGACAAAGGGTGGTGATCCGTTCGTGTTGAAGAGTGACGAGGGCCGGTATTTGCCGGATGTTCTTCTGGATCTCGATTATTGGGCGCTCATGCCGCAATAGGCGTGCTGACGGTAATGTGAGCCATTCGCGTGCAAGCCGTGCTAGGCTTGTACCATGCATATTCTGCGCGCGATATTGACCAGCGTTTGTCTGGCGCCGGCGGTTCAGGCCTGCGATCTGGCGCTGGCCCTGGCGGTTGATGTTTCCGGCTCAGTCGACACCAGCGAGTTTCGCATCCAGATGGACGGGCTGGCCGCTGGTCTGCGCGACCCGATCGTGTCCGAGGCATTGGTTCGGGGTCAGGCGCAGTTGATGCTGGTGCAATGGACCGGGTCATCGCGCCAGCAGGTTACGATCCCCTGGACCCGTGTCGACAGTTTCGCGGCGCTGGATCGTTTTGCCGATCAGGTTGCCGAAGATCCACGCATCTGGCGGAACTTCTCGACCGCGATTGGCGAGGCGCTGCATACGACGCTGGACGCATTTGATTCCGTTTCCGATTGCAAACGGAGACTGATCGATCTGTCGGGGGACGGCGTATCCAATGAAGGGGTCGAACCAACGCAGGTTCATGACGCACTGCGCAACCGCGGCATTGTCGTCAATGCGCTGGCCATCGAAGAAAGTGAACCGGACCTGACGGCCTATTTCTTTGAGAATGTCATCGTGGGCGAGGGCGCTTTTGTCGTTTCGGCCTCGGGCTTCGCGGACTACCCTGAACGAATTCGCAAGAAACTGCTGCGCGAAGTGACACAGCAAACGGCGGGCCTTAAATGACAGTCAGGAGATTCGTGATCACATGCCTTTGGTCTTGAAATCGCTAACATTGATGAAGGGGAATGTAAAATGTGATCACGACAATATTTTGTGTGATCACATACCTGAATAATCCGCCAAATTGCGCTGAATTTAGTGGTTTTTGCACCCGCAGCACGTGACAGTGTCGCAAAAACCAGTAAAACGTTCGGTAGCCAACCGAAAAGGAGCCGCCATGGCCGATGTAAATCGGGGCAACCGCCCACTTTCGCCGCACCTGTCGATCTATCGTCCACAGCTGACGTCGGTCACATCCATCCTGACACGCATCACCGGAAACGCGCTTCTGCTGGCGGCGCTGCTGATTGTCTGGTGGTTTCTGGCCGCAGCAACTTCGCCCGAAGCCTTCGCCGTTGCGAACGGAGTGATTACTTCGGTGCTTGGTGATCTGGTGATGGCTCTGTCTGTTTGGGGTCTTTGGTATCACACGCTGGCCGGTGTGCGGCACCTGATCTGGGACAATGCGGTTGGTCTGGACCTTCCCACAGCGACAAAGCTGGGCTGGGCCGTTGTCATCGGATCGGTCGTGCTGACCCTTCTGACCCTTGTCCTCGTCGCGTGATTGGAGGCCTGACATGCGTTATCTGACCGACCGCAAACGCGCCGCTGGCCTTGGCTCGGCGAAATCCGGCACCGCCCATTTCTGGGCGATGAAAGTCAGCTCGGTGGCTCTGCTGATCCTTGTGCCTTTGTTTGTTTTCACCTTCGGCCCGGTTCTGGGTCAGCCGTTTGACGTGGTGCTCGAGTATTATTCGCGGCCCTTCCCGGCCATCGTGGCAGCACTGACGCTGGCGGTTGGCTTCAAACACTTCGCAGACGGTGCGCAGGTGATGCTTGAGGACTATGTTCACGGCACGCTTGAAAAGGTCCTGATCATTCTGGTGACCTGCCTGTCCTACGGTGCGGCTGCGGCCGGCATCTTCGCCATCGCGCGCATTGCCCTTTAATTCCCGGAGCTGAAAGAAATGGCTGCATACGAATACGAAACGCATGAATATGACGTGGTCGTTGTCGGCGCCGGTGGGGCCGGTCTGCGGGCGACATTGGGTATGGCGGAACAAGGCCTGCGCACGGCCTGCGTGACCAAGGTTTTCCCAACCCGTTCGCATACTGTGGCGGCTCAGGGCGGTATCGCCGCGTCGCTGTCGAATATGGGTCCCGATCATTGGCAATGGCACATGTACGATACCGTCAAGGGCTCGGACTGGTTGGGCGACACCGACGCGATGGAGTACCTTGCCCGCGAGGCGCCAAAGGCGGTCTACGAGCTGGAGCACTATGGCGTTCCGTTCAGCCGGACGGAAGAAGGCAAGATTTATCAGCGCCCCTTCGGTGGACACACTACTGAATTCGGAGAAGGTCCTGCGGTACAGCGCACCTGTGCAGCCGCCGACCGGACCGGCCACGCGATCCTGCATACTCTGTATGGCCAGTCGCTCAAGAACAATGCTGAGTTCTATATCGAATATTTTGCCATCGACCTGATCATGTCCGATGACCGCCAGTGTCAGGGTGTTGTCTGCTGGAAGCTGGACGATGGCACGATGCATGTCTTCAATGCCAAGATGGTGGTTCTGGCGACCGGCGGCTATGGCCGCGCCTATTTCAGCGCAACCTCGGCACATACCTGCACCGGCGATGGCGGCGGCATGGTGGCGCGCGCGGGCTTGGCACTGCAGGATATGGAATTCGTTCAGTTCCACCCCACCGGCATCTACGGATCGGGCTGCCTGATCACCGAAGGCGCACGTGGCGAGGGCGGGTATCTGACAAACTCGGAAGGTGAACGGTTCATGGAGCGCTATGCGCCCCAGTACAAGGACCTCGCACCACGCGATTACGTTTCGCGTTCGATGACCATGGAAATCCGCGAGGGACGTGGCGTAGGGGCCGAAGGGGATCACATTCACCTGAACCTCAGCCATTTGCCTGCCGAGGCTCTGGCGGAGCGCCTGCCCGGTATCTCGGAAAGCGCCAAGATTTTTGCGGGTGTGGATGTCACCAAGGAACCGATACCGGTTCTGCCCACCGTGCATTACAACATGGGCGGTATTCCCACGAACTATTGGGGTGAGGTTCTGAACCCAACAGCCGACGATCCGACGGCGGTCGTTCCCGGTTTGATGGCCGTTGGCGAAGCCGGCTGTGCCTCGGTCCACGGGGCGAACCGACTGGGATCGAACTCGCTGATTGACCTTGTGGTCTTTGGCCGGGCGGCAGCGATCCGGGCTGGCAAGGTTGTCGACGCGGAATCCGCCAACCCGGTTCTGAACCAGGCGTCGGTCGACCAAGCGTTTGACCGTTTTGATGCGGTGCGTAACGCCAGCGGTTCAATCCCAACCGCCGATCTGCGGCTTGAGATGCAAAAGACCATGCAGGCGGATGCGGCCGTGTTCCGAACCGCCAAGACCATGGCCGAAGGCGTCGAGAAGATGACAGCGATTGCCGCAAAGATGGACGACCTGAAGGTCACAGACCGTTCATTGGTCTGGAACAGCGATCTGATGGAAACCCTTGAACTGACCAACCTGATGCCAAACGCGCTTGCCACCATCGTCGGCGCCGAGGCCCGCAAGGAATCCCGAGGGGCCCACGCGCATGAGGACTTCAGCAAGCGTGATGACGAAAACTGGCGTGTTCACACGGTCAGCCGGGTCGAGGGCAACAAGGTTGAGCTCAGCTATCGTCCGGTCATCGTTGATCCGCTGACGACCGAGGACCAAGGCGGTATCAGCTTGCAGAAAATCGCGCCCAAAGCGCGGACGTTCTAAGGGCTGGTCAGGAACAGGGGCAAGATGGCTGAGTTTTCTTCGACCGATTATTGGCAACGCCGATATGAGCGCGGCAAGACCTCGGGGGCGGGGTCTTACGGGCGTCTTGCTGTCTACAAAGCGAACTTCATCAACACGATGGTCGAGATGGAAGGCGTGGACTCGGTTGTAGAGCTGGGATCGGGCGACGGAAATCAGGCGCAATTGTTTGATATCCCGAAATATACCGGTCTAGATGTCTCGGACCTCTGCGTTCGGCGCTGCAACGAAGTTTTTCGATCCCGTCCCAATTGGGTGTTCAAAAACGCCGATTCCGAGGTTGAGCCGCATGACGTTTCTCTTTCGTTGGATGTCATTTATCATCTGACCGAAGACAGCGTTTTCGAAAACTACATGCGGCGCTTGTTCGGGCTGGCAAATCGTTTTGTCGTTATCTATTCGTCTGATTTTGACCGGAATCCTTCCAACCAGCATGTGCGTCATCGCCCGTATTCCCTTTGGGTTGAAGAATTCATGCCCGGCTGGCAGCTCTATTGTGAAGAAGAGAACCCGTTTGCCGTCAAAGGGCATGCTGCGCATGCC
Source organism: Ruegeria sp. BHSA118 (assembly GCF_059613405.1). Taxonomy (NCBI): domain Bacteria; kingdom Pseudomonadati; phylum Pseudomonadota; class Alphaproteobacteria; order Rhodobacterales; family Roseobacteraceae; genus Ruegeria; species Ruegeria sp. BHSA118. The sequence goes on along the minus strand of NZ_JBXWSM010000023.1, from coordinate 34,624 downwards.
TCAAAGAACAGCTTTGCCGCGTTCAAGGTGTTCGAGCGGAGTTGAACGAGTGATTGGCGCAAGCACCATATCGACCCTGGAAGTCAAACAAGCCGCTTTTGATTCCGTCACATGCCGGAAGGGCGTTCAACAAAGCGTAAGTCACGCTGAAACCCCAGGCGCATCGCGGCGTATGCCTTGCTGGTGCTTGCAATGACGGTCGAGAAACTCCAATCCGGGCAAAGCGATCCCAAGATCATCCTGATCGGCTTGAACCGATGTGCGACGACCTCGTTTCACAAACTGTTTCAGAACAGCGGGATTCCTTCGGTGCATTGGAAAAATGAACAGGGTCTAAACCTTGCACATCGCATGGTAACCAATATTGCCATGGGGCGCAGACCGCTGGATGGGTTTGGTGCCGTCCGGGCCTTCACCGATATCGCCTTTGTCAATTCACGCTTTATGCTGGACGGCGCGCGGTTCTTTCGAGAGCTGCACGCGGCTTACCCGGACGCCTATTACTTGCTGAACACGCGCAATCGCGATGACTGGATCGCATCACGTGCCAACCATTCCGGCGGTAGGTACCTAGAGCGATGCTGCAAGGCCAATGGACAGACGACCGACGAGGTAAAACGGGGCTGGGCGCATATGTATGACGTGCACCATTCCGAGGTCCAAGCTTTCTTTGACGACAACCCGCGCTTTCTGCGCTTTGATATCGACCGGGACGATCCGCAAACCCTTGCGAATTGGCTATCGCCGGATTTCGACGTGAACATCGCCCATTGGGGGCATTATAACCGAGGGGCGTCTGAATGCGCCCGGACAGGCTGAAAGGCGGCCTTGTGCTGAATGGAGAATTGACATGGTTCAACTGACCCTGCCCAAGAATTCCCGGATTACCACCGGCAAGACCTGGCCAAAGCCGGACGGCGCCACGAACGTGCGCAAGTTCCAGATCTATCGTTGGAACCCCGACGACGGGCAGAACCCGCGTGTCGACACCTATTTCGTTGATATGGATACATGCGGTCCGATGGTACTGGACGCGCTGATCAAGATCAAAAACGAGATCGATCCGACGTTGACGTTCCGCCGGTCTTGCCGCGAAGGCATCTGTGGATCCTGCGCGATGAATATCGATGGGATCAACACGCTGGCCTGTATCTATGGCATGGATGAGATCAAGGGCGATGTTAAGATTTACCCGCTGCCGCATATGCCTGTGGTCAAAGACCTGATCCCTGATCTGACCCATTTCTATGCCCAGCATGCATCCATCATGCCATGGCTGGAAACCAAGACCAACCGCCCTGCAAAGGAATGGAAGCAGTCGATCGAAGACCGGAAAAAGCTGGACGGTCTCTATGAATGCGTGATGTGCGCCAGTTGCTCGACCTCGTGCCCGAGCTATTGGTGGAATGGTGATCGCTATCTTGGCCCCGCGGCCTTGCTGCATGCCTATCGCTGGATCATCGACAGCCGGGATGAGGCGACGGGTGAACGTCTGGATGAGCTGGAAGATCCGTTCAAGCTCTATCGCTGCCACACCATCATGAACTGCGCCAAGACCTGCCCCAAAGGTTTGAACCCGGCCAAGGCGATTGCCGAGATCAAGAAGATGATGGTCGAACGCGCGGTTTAAGCACTTGCGCCGCATTGCGGTAAGCGCATGTCGATCTTGCAAAATAAGGTGGTGTAGCCCCGGCTGCATTGCCCTATTTTTTGGTGAGGGAGGAGTGATGAGTTCGAGTCAGGATCACTCCGATGAATACAAACACATCCAAACAAAAAATCGACGCTAAAGAGGCGCTGAAACTGCTGGAGCAGGCATGGGCCTACTACACGCCGGAGCCGGTTAAAGCCGACAAAGAGCCCGAGCTGTTCGAATACGCAAACGCGGCCTGATACGGGCGGCAAGGCTTGCAAACTGGCGATTTATCGGCAAAGCAGAGGGATGCCTGTTCTTCTGCTTCTTCTGGCGGCCGGCGTGTTTGCCTATTTCCTCTGGCGCTCGCGCCATTCCGGGCTGACACGTGATTGCAGGTGGCGGCAGGACAAGAGCCACGGTATCTGGCGGTGCAGCTTTTGCGGTGCCGAAATCACTGCACTGGACCAACCTTTGCGGTGTTTGAGGGCGCGTGACCCCTAAAAGATAGGGCTTTCCGAGGGCTGAATAATGCGCCACTCTGCCCGGCATGACCGTATCAGAAAACACTCTTCACCCGCCTGAAGATGCCGAAGCCCGTCGCGCGGTTGCCCCTGTCATCTGTTACCCGAACGAGGCATTGCCGCGACCGGATGTACCTTGGATGAGGTCCCTTCGCGAACGCGCAAGCAAAACGGGCGAAGTGCTGGTGCCGCCACGTGATGCGCGTTGTTTCGAAGTGCCCGCTGGCCATTTCTTTCGCATCACTTCCGTCGAGGGGCCGCAGGTTGGCGACCTGAACCTCTGGAACCGAAACGACCTGTCGGAACGCTTCTATTCCGGAAAAACCCGGGCGCTGCATGGCACGCATCTGACCACCGGAGAGCGGATGTGGTCCAGTTTCCCTCATCTGCGCCCGATGGCCACGATTATTGCGGATACGCTGGGGTGGTACGGAATCGATTCCTATGGGGGGTCGGTTCATGACGTCATCGGCACGCGGTGCGATCCGTATACGGGCAACCTTTTGTCCGGTACGCAATACCACCATTGCTGCCATTCCAACCTGACCCGCGCGCTTGCGGATCACCTCAATATTCCGCTGACCGAAGCCGAACCAGCGGTGCACGACGTCCTGAACGTCTTCATGTGTACCGGTTTCACCCGCGACACAGGTCAGTACTTCATGAAAGCCTCACCCGTGCGGCCCGGGGATTTTCTGGAATTCTTTGCCGAGATTGATTTGCTGGGCAACCTCAGCGCCTGCCCGGGCGGGGATTGTTCCTCGGAACATTCCTCGGACACGGCTGCCTGCCACCCCTTGCTGGTCGAGGTGTTCGCTCCTACCAGTGATGATTTGAAGGGGTGGGACAGCCCTGCGAGCAATGGATATGATCGCTCGCACGGGCGATAGCAACAGCAGGCACCCGTTTCCTCGTGCCTGCCCACCATCAGCTGTTGGGGAACGCAGCCTGAAGCGCGATTCCCACCATTTCACCAAAGCTGCTTTCACGTTCTGACGATGGCAGAGCCTCTCCGGTCAACAGGTGGTCGGAAACAGTGAGAACGGCCAGAGCGCGGCATTTGTGGCGCGCCGCCAGAATATAGAGTTCGGCCGCTTCCATCTCGACCCCCAGAATGCCGTGACGCACCATCTGTTCGTTGAGATCTGGACGCTCGTCATAAAAGACATCTGACGAGTAAATTCCACCAACATGGGTCGGCGTTCCCTTGGCGGCAGCCGCGGTGGCGGCAGCTTGCAGCAACCCCCAATCGGCGCAGGGCGCAAAGTTGAGCTCTTTCAGGATGCCGCGCGACGGCGTGCTCAGCGTGGTTGATGTCATGGCCAGAATAACGTCACGAATTTTGACGCTGTCCTGCATCCCCCCGCAGGATCCAATGCGGATCAGGGTTTTCGCATCGTAATCGCGGATCAACTCGTTTACATAAATGGAAAGAGACGGCATTCCCATGCCGCTTCCCTGAATTGTAACGGGATTTCCCTTCCAGTTTCCGGTAAAGCCAAGCATTCCCCGAACGTTATTGACCTGTTTGACATCGTCCAAAAACGTCTCGGCCGCCCATTTCGCCCGGTAGGGATCACCGGGCAAAAGTACGGTTTCAGCTATTTCGCCTTTTTCGGCGCCAATATGAATTGTCATTTTCTAAATCGCTCAGATTAGATTTCCAGATCAGAAATATCCGCGCCTGCCGTCAGCGCGTCATGCACCCATTGAGGTTTGCGGCCGCGACCGGTCCAGGTTTGATCGGGATTTTCCGGATTGCGGTATTTAGCCATTGTTTTTGTTGGTTTAACGCTGCGTGACGTTTCTCCGGACAGTTCAGACAAAGAGAAGCCGAATTCTGCCGCAGCCTTTTCTGCAGCTTTCAAAGCCTCCTGACGTTCGCGTTTTTCTGCCTTGATCAAAGCTTTTTCAACGTCATTGCGCAAAGCCAAAAGGTCTTTGCGTGACATATTCTCAAGATTGATCCCCATCATTCTTCTCCATCAGATAATAATTACGGTGCACATGAGCGCGCACCGTAATTCCAATTATCCGCTTATTCCATCCCGAATTTTTCAGAGACGGAAACAGGAGAAAAAGTGCCTTTAAGCTAATTTACTCTGCGGCGAGGTTCCGAGGATCCGCCAGAGTAACAATATCGCCCATTATCGAATTGAGTTCGAAGTTTTTCGGGGTGTAGACCTTGGCCACACCCATGGATTTCAGTTTTTCGGCATCTTCGTCCGGAATAATGCCACCCACCACGACTGGGATATGAGACAACCCCGCCTGCCGCAGACGTTCCATGACGTCTTTGACCAGTGGCAGGTGGCTGCCGGACAGGATCGACAATCCAATGACATGCGCGTCATCTTCGCGGGCGGCAGCAACGATTTCTTCGGGTGTCAGGCGAATGCCTTCATAGCTGATGTCCATACCGCAATCGCGGGCACGGAAGGCGATCTGTTCGGCACCGTTGGAATGGCCGTCCAGTCCGGGCTTGCCTACAAGGAACTTCAGGCGCCGGCCCAGCCTGTCGCTGATGGCATCAACGGCGGCACGCAGGTCGTCCAGCCCTTCGGTCTTGTTCGAAACAGACCCCGAAACACCAGTTGGGCCGCGATAGGTTCCGTAGACTTTGCGCATCTCTTCGGCCCATTCGCCCGTCGTCGCGCCGGCCTTTGCGGCGGCAATGGACGGTTCCATGATGTTTGCCCCGGTCTGTGCCGCTTCGCGCAGCGCGGCCAGGGCCGCTGTTACGGCCGCTTCGTCCCGTTCTGCGCGCCACGTGTTCAGGCGGTCGATTTGTTCTTGTTCCACGGCAGGATCAACAACCATGATGCCACCGTCTTCGGTTTGCAGTGGTGATGCCTCGCCTTCGATCCATTTGTTCACACCAACGACAACAGTTTCGTTGCGCTCGATCCGGTTCAGGCGTTCAGCGTTGGAATCCACCAGTCGGGACTTCATGTATTCGATCGAAGCGACCGCGCCGCCCATCGAATCCAGGTTGGAGAGTTCGGCCCGCGCGCCTTCTTTCAGCTCTTTCACCTTGGCATCGACAGCGGGGTTGCCATCGAACAGATCATCGTATTCCAGCAGATCGGTTTCGTAGGCCAGGATCTGCTGCATCCGCATCGACCACTGCTGGTCCCACGGGCGCGGCAGGCCAAGCGCCTCGTTCCAAGCGGGCAATTGCACGGCACGGGCGCGCGCATTCTTCGACAGGGTTACGGCCAGCATCTCGATCAGGATGCGATAGACGTTGTTTTCGGGCTGCTGCTCGGTCAGGCCCAGAGAGTTCACCTGCACGCCATACCGGAATCGACGGAATTTCGGATTTTCAACGCCATAGCGTTGTTGCAGGATCTCATCCCAAAGATCCACGAAGGCACGCATTTTGCACATTTCGGTGACAAAGCGGATGCCAGCATTCACAAAAAAGGAAATCCGACCGCAGAGCGCCGGGAAATCCTCGGCAGGTACTCGTGGGCGCAATTCGTCCAGCACAGCGATGGCCGTGGCCAGGGCATACGCCAGCTCCTGCTCTGGCGTCGCACCCGCCTCTTGCAGGTGATACGAGCACACGTTCATCGGGTTCCATTTCGGAACATTGGTATAGCAATACTCGGCCACGTCCGCGATCATCTTGAGCGACGGTTTGGGCGGGCAAACATAAGTGCCGCGGCTCAGGTATTCCTTGATCAGGTCGTTTTGAACCGTGCCCTGTAGTTTGGATACATCCGCGCCTTGCTCCTCTGCGACGGCGATATAGAGGGCCAAAAGCCATGGCGCAGTGGCGTTGATCGTCATCGAGGTGTTCATCTGCTCCAGCGGGATCTGGTCGAACAGAACCCGCATGTCGCCCAGATGACAGACCGGCACACCGACCTTGCCGACTTCACCGCGGGCCAAGGTGTGGTCGCTGTCATAGCCTGTTTGCGTGGGCAGATCGAAGGCCACGGACAGACCGGTTTGGCCTTTCGCAAGATTCCCCCGATAAAGCGCGTTCGAGGCTTTGGCCGTGGAATGACCGGCATAGGTTCGGATGAGCCAGGGGCGATCTTTCTGCGTCTGCGTCATAGCGGGGCCTCGCGTTTCAGTGGGCAATAAAATTTCGTCTTGAGGTTCTAAAGCGCAATTTTCGGGACATGTCAATTCGCTGCGTTGCGGCATGTCGCAATTGTTCAGATTGTGGGCGGCGGTGATTGGTGGCAATCTGCCGCCATGACGCAAACCGTGGAACTTCCGCTTTGGCTTTTCGTGCTGATCGTGGTCTTTGCCATGGTCACTTTCGCATCGCATTTCCTGTTTCCGTCCGTCCGCTGGTTTTTCCGTCGTAGACTGGAACGCGCGGTGGCGCGCCTGAACCAGCGCCTTCAACGCCCGATCCAGCCCTTCAAGCTGGCGCGTCGGCATGACATGATCCAGCGCTTGATTTATGATCCGCAGGTTGGCCACGCGGTTCAGCAACATGCCCGTGAAACCGGTATGCCCGAGGCCGTCGCCTCGGAGCAGGCACGTCGTTATGCCCGAGAGATCGTTCCGTCCTTTTCGGCCTTCGCCTATTTCAGCTTTGCGATCCGGCTGGCCCGCTTGCTGAGCAACACATTCTACGAGGTGCGGCTTAGCTACCAGGACGAAGACTCCGTCAGGAATATTGACCCCGAAGCTACGGTTGTCTTTGTCATGAACCACCGGAGCAACATGGATTACGTATTGGTCACGTATCTTGCAGCCCGACATTCTGCGCTGTCTTATGCTGTCGGAGAGTGGGCCCGGGTCTGGCCACTCAGCCGATTGATCCGGGCGATGGGGGCGTATTTTATCCGGCGCAAGTCCGGCAGCGAACTCTATCGTCAGGTTCTGTCCACCTATGTGCGCCACGCAACCGAAGCCGGCGTAACTCAAGCCATGTTTCCAGAAGGCGGGCTGAGTCTGACCGGGGCCATTGCGCGCCCCAAGCTTGGACTGCTCAAATACATTATGGATGGAACGTCGCCGCAGGGGCGCGATGTGGTGTTTGTCCCGGTTGCCTTGAATTATGACCGTGTGTTGGAAGACACCATCCTGACCCGCGCGGCACTTGGAACAGAGCGGCGGTTTCGCGCACGGATTGGCGTCATCACGCGCTGGATATTGAAACAGATTTGGCGTCGTTTGATCGGCCGATACAAGCGGTTCGGTCTGGCGTCTGTCCGGTACGGCAGGCCGATCTCTCTGAGGGAATTCCGGGCTGAGGGCAGTGACGACATGATGACCGATTTGGCCCGGGCGCTGATGCAGCGTATCCAGCATGCTATACCGCTGGTGCCGGCACCAGCGGCCTGTTTGCTGGTGCGCGACAACGGCCCGATGTCCGAAGCAGACGTTCTGTTACAAATTCGACAGATGATGGAGCGCGATGATCCGCAAGCCAAGGACAATTCGCAGGCCATATCAAATGCTTTGGATCAACTGGTTGAGCGCCGGATTCTGAACCGACAGGGGGGTATGCTGTCCGTATCAGGTCAGCGCGGCGATCTTCTGGACTATTACGCCGCATCCGTCTCGGCGGACTCAGGAAGCCGCATTTCTGCGTCTGCAAAATAACTTTCTGCAACCGCTGGGTCATAAAATTACAATATGACGCCAAAAACGGTTGCAATATTACTCGGTGCCCAATATTCCAGTCTGTGAAGCGCGCGATTCTGCGTCGCGGCAAAGGCACTGAAAAGAGGAGGCCGGCATGGCTTTGGACACCGAAAGTGGTATCGCGTCGTACGAGGCACCTGAAAAAGATCTGTATGAAATGGGTGAAATCCCACCCATGGGATATGTCCCAAAGCAAATGTATGCTTGGGCCATCCGCAAAGAACGTCATGGTGAGCCGAACACCGCCATGCAGCAGGAAGTTGTGGATGTTCCGACCTTGGACAGCAACGAAGTGCTGGTTCTGGTTATGGCCGCAGGGGTCAACTACAACGGCGTCTGGGCCGCTCTGGGGCAGCCAATCAGCCCGTTTGACGGCCACAAAGCACCCTATCACATCGCGGGTTCGGATGCGTCGGGCATCGTTTGGGCCGTTGGCGACAAGGTAAAGCGCTGGAAAGTTGGCGATGAGGTTGTGATCCACTGCAACCAGGACGACGGCGATGACGAGGAATGCAACGGCGGTGATCCGATGTATTCGCCCAGCCAGCGGATCTGGGGCTATGAAACACCGGATGGCTCGTTCAGCCAGTTCACCCGCGTGCAGGCACAGCAGCTTATGCCGCGCCCCAAGCATCTGACATGGGAAGAAGCGGCGTGCTACACCCTGACGCTGGCAACCGCGTACCGGATGCTGTTTGGCCACGAACCGCACGACCTAAAACCGGGTCAGAACGTGCTGGTCTGGGGCGCGTCGGGCGGTCTGGGATCCTATGCGATCCAATTGATCAATACCGCAGGCGCAAATGCGATCGGTGTGATTTCAGACGAAAGCAAGCGTGATTTCGTTATGGGTCTGGGCGCCAAAGGTGTTCTGAACCGTCGCGACTTTAACTGCTGGGGACAATTGCCCACGGTCAACACACCGGAATATGCCGAATGGTTCAAAGAGGCCCGTAAGTTCGGCAAGGCGATCTGGGACATCACCGGCAAAGGTAACAATGTCGATATGGTGTTCGAACACCCGGGTGAAAGCACTTTCCCGGTATCGACCTTCGTTGTGAAAAAAGGCGGTATGGTCGTGATTTGCGCCGGAACATCGGGTTTCAACTGTACATTCGATGTGCGCTACATGTGGATGCACCAAAAGCGTTTGCAGGGCTCGCACTTTGCTCATCTGAAGCAGGCGGCAGCCGCGAACAAGCTGATGGTCGAGCGCCGCCTTGACCCCTGCATGTCCGAGGTGTTCACCTGGAACGACCTGCCTGAAGCACACATGAAAATGCTGCGGAACGAGCACAAGCCGGGCAATATGTCCGTTCTTGTTCAGGCGCCGCGTACTGGTCTGCGTACCCTCGAGGAAGTCCTGGACGCAGGTTGATAACCCGCCAGGGTTGTAGACAAAAAAACACCCGCGAATCACTTTGCTGGTTCGCGGGTGTTTTGTGTTTTTCAGGACTCTGAATATCTTTCAAATGTTTGCATTTTTGCCCATCGCTATTTTTGGGGAGTAGAAACCGGCGAATAGGCTGAAAAAGATCATACATGTTATGGTTGTGTTAACCCTTCGTTAACTGTTTCAGAGAGACCCTGATGGCGCAAAATGAGTGGATATTGGACGTATTGTCGGACCTCAATGCTTTCGCCGTTGCGAATGGTTTGAGCGCGCTTGCAGAGCAGCTTGATGACACAAGACTGATCGCGGCTGCCGAGATTGCGTCCCTGAAGAACGAGGTACGGGCGCCCGCGGATGGCAACGAAGGTCGATTTGGGTCAAATCCTTCAGGATTTGGAAAACACCAACACGCTTGAAGAACTCAGCGCCGTAGCTGAGCGTTTGCGGGACGCGTTGAAGGTCGAGCACCTTACGTATCACTGGGTTGACGGTGCCGGAGATCAATACGGCTACACCACCTATTCAGACGCCTGGGATGAGCGCTACAGGGAAAAAAACTATCACCGTATCGACCCTGTGATCCTGGGGTGTTTCCAGCGGTTTCATCCGGTTGACTGGAAGTCGCTGGATTGGTCCGGCAAGGTGGCAAAGGCCTTCCTTCTGGATGCGCAAAGCCATGGCGTTGGCAATCAGGGGTATTCCATCCCAATTCGGGGTCCAAATGGTCAGTTTGCCCTGTTCACGGTCAACCACAGTTGTGATGATCAAACCTGGAAGAACTTTATCTCGACTTACGGGCGAGATTTGATTCTTGTTGCGCATTACATAAATCGCAAGGCACTGGAGTTTGAAAAAGACAGGCAGCCGGACTGCCCGCGCAGCTTGTCGCCAAGGGAAATCGACGCGATCACACTTTTGGCGTTGGGTTACAGCCGCGCCCAAGTGGCCCATTCCCTGACGATTTCCGAGCATACGTTGCGCGTTTACATTGAAAGCGCGCGCTCAAAGCTGGGCGCACATAACACAACCCACGCAATCGCCACGGCGCTCAGCCGAGGATTAATAGTCGTTTAAGGGGTGAACGGCCTCCACACGCAAAATTAACCACGACTCTGTACTCCCTTCGTTCCTGCACAGGACGACAAGGGGAACAAGTCATGTTGCGTTATCTATATGCCGATGAGTTACACAGATTTCCGACTCTGGCAGAGGGGATGTTCAAAGATCGTGCGGATCAGTTCAAGACCCGGTTGGGGTGGGATGTCCACGTCAACGAGAAGGGCGAAGAACGGGACGAATACGATGATCTCAATCCGCTTTATGTCATCTGGGAAGAGCCGGATGGCAACCACGGAGGGTCGATGCGTGTATTGCCTACGACCGGTCGGGTGATGATCAATGAGGTTTTTGGTCATCTGAATGGTGGCAAGCCGATTTGCAGCCCGTTGATCTGGGAGGTCACCCGGTTCTGCCTGTCCCGAACAGCCAGCCCACATACTGCCGGCGCCATCATGTTGAGCGGCGGTGAAATGATGGAAGGTTTCGGCCTGACGCATATTGCCGGCGTATTCGATGCAAGGATGATCAGAATCTATCGCCTGATCGGGTCATCGCCCGAGGTTCTGGGAACCCAGGGCAGCGGGCGCGATCAGATTTCAGTCGGATTATGGCCCTATTCCGCGGACGACTGCAACCGAGTGGCCGAGCGTGCGGGCATCCCGCGCGACCTGTCTCGGATGTGGTTCAAAGCCGCATTCGGGCCGAAGAGGCAGCACCGGTTCGCCCTGTCCGCTTAAGTGCCGGAAAACGCCAATCCACATCTGGTGATGGTCGGCGCGGCCCTGTAGGGTCGCGCCATGTCCTTGCCGAATGTAACGTTCTCAGATGATCAGGCCGCCGCGTATGACAGCATCGCCGAGATGCTGCGGGCAGCAGGTGTTGATCTCGAAGATGATGCCCTTCTGAAACTGCCAGGCGCAGGAAAATCTGGTGTGATGGCCGTGATCGGCAAGGCCGGATCGGGCAAAACGCTGCTGTTGGCCGAGCTGTACAAGGCACTTGCAGAGACGGGTGTTCAGATCGTGTCCGGCGATTATGAAAGCCGCAAATCGAAAGACAAGCGCAGCCTTGCCATCCTGGCCCCAACGAACAAGGCTGCAAGCGTTCTGCGATTGCGCGGCGTGCCTGCGACCACGATTCACCGCATATTGTACACGCCGGTTTATGATCCGGAATACGAGCGTATTGCGGAATGGCTGGCCGGCAATGACGAACGCCCCGATATCGAAGGTTTGACGGATGAAGCCTTGGATCGTGCGGCTGCTTTTTATCAAAACAACAAATCGATCCCCGGGGCGTTGGCCGCCGCCGGTTTGCGAGGGTCGGATTTCATCACAGGGTGGAAGCGCCGTGACGAACCGTTGGATATCGGGTTCGTCGATGAGGCGTCGATGCTGGACGATCGTCAGTTCGATGATCTCAAAGAGATTTTCCCGACCCTTCTGTTGTTCGGCGATCCGGCTCAGCTGGCACCGGTAAATCAGTCCGGCAGCATGGTGTTCGAGGCTTTGCCCGAGCCCAGGAAGCTGACACTTCAGCGCGTGCACCGCCAGGATGCAGACAACCCAATTCTGGATCTTGCGCATGCGCTGGCTGACCCGGCAATGGGCTTCGAGGATTTCGAGCGACTGATCGAAGAAACAGCCCGTCGGGATGACCGCGTTGTCTGGGGCCAGCGGGTTGAGGTCGATCTGATGGCCCGAAGCCCGGTTCTCGTCTGGCGCAACGCCACGCGCATTCGTTTGATACAGGCCTTCAGGCAAGTTCACGGCGCACCGGACACAGAATTGCTGGAAGGTGAACCGCTCATTTGTGATGGGATCGAATTGCCCCTGAAACATCGCAAGAAACGGTTGGACCTTGAGGCGCGCGGGCTGATCAAAGGAGCGCAGGTGGTGTATCTGGGGCCGGGGCGAAAGCCGGGGTTCTCGCGTCTTCACGTGATGGGGGCCGAAGACCCGCAGGTCAGCGCCGCGTCTATTGTTCAGATCGAAAAACCGGACGAGGAAGAGCCGTTTATTCCCTATGCCGCCCGCATGGGGGCGACATTTTTGCACGGGGCGGCCGTGACGATCCACAAGGCGCAGGGGTCACAATGGGATACGGTTCAGGTGTTCGCTCCGGATGTCTATGCCGCCGCTCGCATGGGCCGGACCGAGGCCGGGCAGCCATTGTGGAAGCGTTTGGCATATGTCGCGATCACGCGCGCGCAAGAGCGGTTGATCTGGGTGGTGCGAAATCGCCTGTCAAAGCCCACGCACCCCCTGCGTGTGGATGACTTGAGGGCGATTCCGGCGACTTCGCTGACATTGGAGGCGGAAGAGACATGAAATCCATCATCGTAACGGGTGCCAGTTCGGGTATTGGCCGGGCAACGGCCCTGCTGTTTTTGTCCCAAGGGTGGACGGTCGGGCTGTTGGCGCGCAGCAAGGAAAAGCTGGAAGCCCTGGCAAACGAGCATCAGGGGGCCATTGTCCTGCCTGGGGATGTGACCGACCCGAATGCGGTTGAACGGGCTTTCCAATCTTTTACCGACCGCACGGGGCGGCTGGATGTTCTGTTCAACAATGCCGGGATCTTTGCGCCGGGCGGTACGATTGACGAGATCGCTCTGGACGATTGGTACCAAAGCGTCAACGTGAACCTGAACGGCATGTTCCTCTGCGCGCGCGAAGCCTTCAGGATCATGCGCCACCAAAACCCGCAGGGCGGCCGGATCATAAACAACGGCTCGATAGCGGCACATGTTCCGCGGCCGAATTCGGTACATTATTCGGCCACAAAGCACGCCATTACAGGGCTGACGCGCAGCCTTTCGCTGGATGGGCGTCGCTTTGGAATCGCCTGCGGGCAGATCGATATCGGAAATGCGCGCACGCAGATGGTTCAGGGCCTTGTGGACGCGGCGCAGGCCGCTGGCGAGACACCGGACCCGACGATGGCCGTCGAAGACGCCGCGCGTTCGGTTCTGCATATGGCAAGCCTGCCGCCCGAGGCCAACGTGCAGTTCATGACCGTCATGGCCACGACCATGCCCTATATCGGCCGAGGGTGACGGTTACTTTTCTCGCAACAGCCGGAAGGCTGTCGAGGCGCCCCAGCCTGCCGCAATCGCTATGACCAGCGACATCAGACCGTACCAGACGGGTTGCTGGCGGGACATATTGTACAAAAAACGCTCCAGGCCGACTTTCCGGACATCAATGATCGTTTCATATTGCGAGACGACCTCTCCGCCACGGGTCAGGAATATCCGGGCCGTATAATCGCCTTCGGTCAGGTCGGCGGGCATATCGATCGAGGTGCGGAACAGGGTCTGTTCATCCACTGCCACGGTATTTTCGCGGATCGAATACAGGTGTTCGTGTTCTCGAATTCGTATCACGGCATCTGCAAAATCCTGTGCGCCCCGGATGTGCATCGCGGCACCGACCGAGCGGATCGCGCGTTCGATCGAAACTCGGTAGCGCAGGTCTTCGGTGTCGGACAGGATGTCGTCAAAGGGTCCGCTGGTTGCGACGGCGTAAAAGCTGGGTGCAAGATCGACAAGAACACTGTCGGTGTTCACCCAGATTCCAAGCTTGCGCTCCTTGCGTCGCACGGTGACAGGCTCGGACGGACCCGCAACCGCGACGATGACTTCGACCGGAGGACCTGAAGGGATTGGGGTTTCCCGCTTGATAGCCCCAAAAATCAAAAGCTCCGATCCGTCGAATGTCGCGGTGATGGCAACCCGGTCCTGGCTGAGACCAAGGACAACCTGCTCTTCCGCCGCCAAAGCGGGCATGCAGAACAAGCACAGGGCGGCAATAAACGAACGCAGCATCCTCAGTGCCCTCCACCGCTGCCAAGCGAGTAGAGCTCGGCAGGTTCAATAAGCAGATCAAGTGCCAGCTTGCCACATACGGCCAGTACCAGAGCGGCAAGCAGCACGCGCAATTGTTCCGCCGGCATCCGGGCTCCGATCACGGTTCCGATCTGGGCGCCAATGACGCCGCCCACCAGCAACAAGACCGCCAGAACAACATCAACCGTATAGTTGGTGGTGGCGTGCAGCATCGTGGTGAAGGCTGTCACAAAGATGATCTGGAACAGCGACGTGCCGACAACGACCTTGGTCGGCATACCCAGCAAATAGATCATGGCAGGAACCATGATGAAGCCGCCGCCAACGCCCATGATTGCGGACAAAACCCCAACGCACAGACCGACCAAAGCCGGCGGGATGACCGAGATATACAGGCCCGAGGTGCGGAAACGCATTTTGAAGGGCATGGCATGGACCCAGCCCCGCTGCCGGCGCTTGGCAGGGGCCGCGCCGCCCTTCTTGGCTTTACGCAGGGCTCTCAGGCTTTCGACAAACATCAGGCTGCCAATGACGCCAAGAAAAACAACGTAACAGAGTGTCACCAGCAGATCGACCTGACCCAGGCTTTTGAGATAGTTGAAGACAACCACGCCCAAAGCGGCCCCGACAAGCCCGCCAATCAGCAATACCGTTCCCATTTTGAGGTCCACGGTCTTTCGTCGGAAATGTGCCAGAACTCCGGAAAAGGATGATGCGACGATCTGATTGGCTTCGGTAGCAACAGCCACCGCCGGCGGAATACCGATGAAGAACAGCAGCGGGGTCATCAAAAAGCCGCCACCGACACCGAACATGCCGGACAGGATGCCGACCATGCCGCCCAACCCCAACAAGAGGAAAGCGTTTACTGAGACTTCGGCGATGGGCAGGTAAATGTGCATGGTACCGTTACTTTGCGTATGGCCGTGGCTTGCCTGTTATGGGTTGAGAATTCAAGGGTGGTAATTGTCGTGTGCCGTGGGTCAAACAACATCAAACTCCCCCGGGTTCCGCCAAAGAAAAGATCTCTTCTGGCGGTAAAAAAAGGTCGAACCCGATTTTTCCGGCGACGCCCATGACAAGAAGTGCCAAAAGGATACGCAACTGTTCGGCTTTCAGACGTGCACCAATCTGCGTTCCCAATTGCGCACCCAAAACACCGCCCAGCAACAGGAACAGGGCGAGGACAACATCGACACTGTAGTTGGTCGACGCATGTATCATCGTTGTGAACCCGGCAACGAAAATGATCTGGAACAGGGATGTCCCGATAACCACCTTTGTCGGGATGCCAAGGACATAGATCATTGCGGGAACCATGATGAACCCACCGCCGACTCCCATGATCGCCGACAAAACACCAACGCCGAAACCGACCAGCGCCGGAGGTATGACCGAGATGTAAAGTCCAGATGCCGGGAACCGCTTCTTGAACGGCAGGGCGTGAACCCAGGTTCGCTGACGTCGTTTGGGGGCAGCGCCATTGCCTGACTGGCTGGCCTTTCGGATGGCCGCAAGGCTTTCGATAAACATCAGGGTTCCGATGGCGCCCAAAAACACGACATAGCAAAGCTGTACCGCCAGATCGACCTGCCCGAGATGCTTCAGGAAATTGAAAACCACCATTCCAAGGGCCGCACCAAACAGCCCTCCGGCCAGCAGAACGCTTCCCATTTTCAGGTCCACGGTTTTGCGTCTGAGATGGGCCAGCAAGCCCGAAATGGACGAGGCAACAACCTGATTTGCTGATGTCGCTACAGCAACCGCCGGGGGTATGCCGATAATGAACAGCAACGGGGTGATCAGAAACCCGCCTCCGACCCCGAACATACCGGACAGAATGCCGACAGCCCCGCCGATCCCCAAAAGCAGGAATGGGCTGACAGAAACTTCTGCTATGGGAAGGTATACGTGCATACCCTCTTAGAACGGTTGCGGCATGCAAAATCAACTCTGCATGCCGCTCCGCAGCGAACAGGACCGAAACTCAGTTCGGAACTGGCCTTATCAGCGCTCTTTGACGTAGGGTTCTCCGCCCGCCCGAGGTGGGATGGCTTTGCCGACGAACCCGGCAAGAATCACCACCGTCAGGATATAGGGCAGGGCGTCCATCACCTGCACGGGAATCACGACGCCACCCAGGTCGATATTTTGGAACCGCAGCGCGATCGCTTGCAGCAGGCCGAACAGCAAGCAGGCCCACATGGCATGCCACGGGCGCCACTTGGCAAAGATCAGCGCGGCCAAGGCGATAAAGCCACGACCGGCGGTCATTTCCTTGACAAACCCTGCCTGCAAGGCCGTAGCCAGATAGGCGCCTGCAATGCCGCACAGCACACCACAGATGGCGACCGCGGCGAACCGCAGGCCAACCACCGAGACACCGGCGGTGTCCACTGCGGCCGGGTTCTCACCCACCGCCCGCAGGCGCAGACCGAACCGGGTGCGATACAAAATCCACCAGGTGGTCGGAACCATCAGGAACGCGACATAAACCAGGATCGAGTGGCCCGAGAGCAGTTCGGAATAGATGGGACCGATAATCGGCACACCGCTGATGGACTCGGCGAATGGGAAGTTGATCGGTTCGAACCGGCCCCCGCCAAACAGGGATGGTGTCCGCCCACCTTGCTGAAACCAGCTTTGCGCGACCAGGACGGTCAGGCCCGAGGCCAGAAAGTTGATGGCCACGCCCGATATCAATTGGTTGCCCCGGAAAGTGATCGACGCCAGCCCGTGCAGGCCCGACAGCAACAAAGAGGATGCGATACCAGCCAGCAGGCCCAGCCAAACCGACCCTGTGACAGCTGCGATTGCAGCCGAAAAGAATGCCGACATCAACATCTTGCCTTCGAGACCGATGTCGAAGATCCCGGCCCGTTCCGAAAACAGACCGGCCAGACAGGCAAGCAGCAGTGGGGTGGACAGGCGAATTGTCGAATCCAGAACCTGAATGAGGGTTACGAAAAATTCCATCACTCAGCCCTCTTCCGCATACCCAGGAACAGTTTTTCAAGCGGCATGCGCACCATGTTGTCCAATGCGCCAGTGAACAGGATGACCAATGCCTGAATGACCACGATCAGTTCCCGCGGAATTGAAGCCCAGAGCGCAAGCTCGGCGCCACCCTGATACAGAAATCCGAACAAGAGCGCGGCCAGAAACACACCGAACGGATGTGAACGCCCCATCAGGGCCACGGCGATGCCAATGAAGCCCGCGCCTTCGGTCGAGTTCATAACAAGTCGCTCGGCTTCGCCCATGACGTTATTGATGGCCATCAGCCCCGCCAGCCCGCCGGAAATCAGCATCGCGACAATCGTGATGCGCACAGGTGAAATACCGGCATAGACAGCGCCGGTCTCAGAATGGCCGTAAGCCCGGATTTCATAACCCAGGCGCGTGCGCCAGATCAGTGCCCAGACTACGACGCAGGCAAGCAATGCGATGAAAAAGGTGATGTTCGCCGGGGCGCCGCGGAAAACAACGTTCTCTGCGGTCGAGAACATTTCCTGGAAGGAGGGCAGATGCACGCTTTCAGAGAACCGCGCGGTGGCCGGGTCCTGCGACCCTTGGGGGCGCATGACATTGACCAGCATGTAATTCAGGAAAGCAGCTGCGATGAAGTTGAACATGATCGTGGTGATCACGATATGGCTGCCGCGCTTAGCCTGAAGATAGGCCGGAATGGCCGCCCAAAGCGCTCCGAACAGCATCGATGCTGCACAGGCGGCAAGCAAGGCAATGCTCCAATGCGGCCAGTCGACATAAAGACAGACCATGGCCACGCCCAGCCCGCCCAGCATTGCCTGACCTTCGCCCCCGATGTTGAACATACGGGCATGGAAGGCGACGGCCACCGCAAGACCGGTAAACATGAAGTTTGTCGCGTAATAGAGCGTATAGCCCCAGCCATAGGTCGACCCCAGCGCACCAGTGACCATCAGTTTGACGGCTTCGACAGGGTTTTCGCCGATGGCGAGGATGACCAGCGCCGAAAGGATTGCGGCCAGTATCAGACTGATCAGCGGGATCAGAACGACATCGGCCCATTTAGGCATTTTTTCCATGTTACGCGGCCTCTCCCGCAACACCGGCCATCAGAAGGCCCAGTTCTTTTTCATCTGTCTCATGGGGCAGGCGTTCTCCCATGATATGTCCGTCAAACATCACCGCGATCCGGTCCGAGAGCGAGAAGATTTCTTCCAGTTCGACCGATACCAGCAGGATTGCCTTGCCCTGATCACGCAGCGCGACAATCTGTTTGTGAATGAACTCGATGGCGCCGATGTCCACGCCCCGCGTGGGTTGCCCGACCAGCAGCAGGTCAGGGTTGCGTTCAATCTCGCGGGCGACAACGATTTTCTGCTGGTTCCCGCCCGAGAAGCTCTTCGCTGCCAACCAGGGATTGGGCGGGCGGACGTCGAATTTCCCGATCTTGGCTTCGGTATCGGCGCGCAACGCCGCGTTGTCCATGAAGATACCGCGTTTATAGGCCGGGTCGCGGTGATACCCGAAGGCCACGTTTTCCCAGGCGTGGAAGTCCATGATCAGGCCTTCGCGCTGCCGGTCTTCGGGCACGTGGGCGATATGTTGCGCGCGGCGGGCCTGACCATCTGATCCGGCCCCACTCAGTGCCAGCGGTTCGCCGTTCAGCTTGATTGTGCCCTGTCCGGGACGCATTCCACCAAGAACTTCCAGCAGTTCGGATTGACCATTGCCGGCCACGCCGGCGATGCCGACGATCTCACCTGCGCGCACGGTCAGGTCGATATTTTTGACCCGTTCAACGCCTGCCGAATCAAAAACGCTGAGATTTTCGATCTCGAGAATGGGTTTGCCGGGCGTCGCGGGCACTTTGTCGACTTGCAGCAGAACCTTGCGGCCGACCATCAGTTCGGCCAGCTCCTCGGGGCTGGTCTCGGATGTTTTGACCGTGGCCGTCATTTGCCCGCGCCGCATAACCGATACCGTGTCGGTATTTTCCATGATCTCGCGCAGTTTGTGGGTGATCACGATGACTGTTTTGCCCTCGGACCGCAGTCGGTCGAGAATGCGGAACAGCTGATCGGCTTCGGCGGGGGTCAACACGCCGGTCGGTTCGTCCAGAATCAGAATTTCGGCCTTGCGGTACAGCGCCTTCAGGATTTCGACCCGCTGCTGCATCCCCACGCCAATCTCGTCGATGCGCTTGTCGGGATCGACGAACAGTTCGTATTCTTCCTCGAGCTCTTTCAGCTCTTTGCGGGCTTTTGCCAGTGATGGCGCCAGCAACCCGCCATCCTCGGCACCCAGCACGATGTTTTCCAGAACGGTGAAATTTTCCACCAGCTTGAAATGCTGGAACACCATCCCGATGCCCGAGGCGATGGCCGCCTGGCTGTCCGGGATGTCGGTCTTTGTCCCATTGATCCAGATCTCACCTTTGTCGGCTTTGTAAAAGCCGAAGAGAATGCTCATCAACGTGGATTTGCCTGCGCCGTTTTCACCGATGATCCCATGGATCGTACCGGGTGCAACGCTGATCGAGATGTCTTTGTTGGCCTGAACTGGCCCAAAGGCCTTGGATATCCCTTTGAGCTCAATGGCTGGGACGGTCATGTCTTGCCCTCAACTGCCGAGAAAGCCATCCGGCTGTCCGCTCGGATGGCGAAGTGGGTGGCGAGGCGGAAGGCACTCTCCCGCCCCGCGCGTAATCAGAACTGCAGTGCCGGGCAGCTGTCGTTCTCGTAATAGCTTACAACATTGATGTCGCCGTTGATGATCGCCTTGCGGGCTTCGTCGACGGCGTCGCTCATGCGAACCGAAACAAGCTCTTTGTTGTTTTCATCCATGGCAACGCCGACCCCATCTTCGGCCAGACCCATGGTGAAAACGCCGGTTTCGACGTTTTCGCCTGCTTTCATCGCTTCATAAACAGCGACGTCCACACGCTTCAGCATCGAAGTCAGCACTTTGCCTGGGTGAAGGTGATTCTGGTTGCTGTCCACACCAATCGACAGGATGTCTTCGTCAGCCGCAGTTTGCAGAACGCCTACGCCGGTTCCGCCGGCCGCAGCGTAAATCACATCAGCGCCCTGGCTGATCTGTGCTTTTGTAAGCTCCGAACCTTTTACCGGATCGTTCCAGGCAGCAGGCGTTGTTCCTGTCATGTTGGCAACAACATTGATGTCTGGGTTCACGGCCTTCGCGCCCTGGGCATAGCCGCAACCGAAATGGCGAATCAACGGGATGTCCATGCCTCCGATAAAGCCCACAGTGCCGGATTCCGACGCCATGGCGGCCATCATGCCGACCAGGTAGGACCCTTCGTGCTCGGCAAAGCCAATCTGGCGGATGTTTGGAGCGTCCAGCCAAGTCACGTCAACAGCGACGAATTTGGTGTCGGGGTAGTCACTTGCAACAGCGGCCAGGGCGTCAGCGATTCCGAACCCCATGGTGATGATCGGATTTGCACCGGATTCCGCAAAACGGCGCAGGGCCTGTTCGCGCTGCGGTTCTGCCTGAATTTCGATTTCCAGATACTTGCCGCCGGTTTCATTCGCCCAGCGCTGCGCGCCGTTATAGGCGGCCTCGTTGAAGGACTTGTCGAACTTGCCGCCCAGGTCAAAGATCACCGCCGGCTCGGCCAGAACCGCTCCGGCTGACATTGCGACCGCAGCGGCAGCACCCATCAAGGATTTCATCAGGGTCATTTCAGTCTCCCAATTTTATTTTGTTGGCACAGGGTCAGATTAGCCCCGTTCACCCACTTTTAGCGAGCATAACTGTTGTGATGGCGGGTATTAAGGGGGTTTGCAACCACCATGGTCAACTGAATTCTGACCAAATGGTCTAAAAAACGGGCGATTGCCGTAGGGGCAGGCGGCATTCCATTACAAGTGCATCAATTTTTTGGCCCGTTTCGCGTGCATAATACGCCTTGCGCAGCCCGCACTGCCGATATCCACATCGATTGTACAGGGAGATGGCCGCAATGTTGTCGGCCGCAACATCCAGAAAGGCACGCGTTGCCTGCAAAACGATCGCCTGATCCTGCCATTCCTGCATGAGTCGAAGTGCCAGGCCCCGCCGTTGAAACGAAGGGTGGGTCGCAATTGTCAGCAACTCGGCTTCGTCCGCAATCACCTGAAACAGTGCAAAGCACCGGGAATCTCCGACGGCATGAGTAAAGCGGTTTTCGAGAAGAGCGGCGAATTCACCTTCTGTCCAGCCGCGCGATTGCGAAAACGCAGCGGCATGGGTCGATGCCATTTCGTGCGGTGTCATTCGTTCAGCAGCACAGGGGGGGTATCGCGGGACGGAGCTGCGTCGGCAGGCCTGACGTACAAAGGTGCCGGCGGCAAGCTGGTAAGATCCCAGCGCTGCGCGGCCAGCCGGGCGATGCATTGTGCCAGCAAGGCAGGGTCAGAGCAGGAAAACAACGGCCCGCCAAGTTCCGCTTTAGCCCGGGGCAAGAGACACGGGTCGGCACCGGGCGTTTTCACATAAACCTGGTCGCGCGGGGCAGGGATTGCCGGTATCTGCCCGTCTTCCGCCAGCTCACGCAGGGCATCGAAGCCGGAAACCCCGACCGCAGGGATCTGAAGCCCAAGTGCAAGACCCCGCGCGGCCGAGACCGAAATACGGATGCCGGTGAAGTTACCGGGCCCTATCCCAACGCCGATCGCGTCCAAACCGGCCCAATCACATCCGGTTTCTGCCAGAACGTCTTCCAACAGCGGAAACAATCGTTCGGCCTGTCCGCGTGACATCGCTTCGGCACGGGACGTCACGATTTTGCCTTCGCGCAACAAAGCGGCCGCGCAATGCGCGGCCGATGTGTCAAACGCCAGAATCGTCGGGTTAGACGGCAACAGGGCGAACCTCGGTCACTTCCGGAATGTAATGGCGCAGAAGGTTTTCGATACCCATCTTCAGGGTCAATGTCGAAGACGGGCAACCCGCGCACGCCCCCTGCATGTGCAGATAGACCACGCCGCGATCAAACCCGTGGAACGTGATGTCGCCCCCATCCTGAGCCACGGCAGGGCGCACGCGGCTGTCCAGCAAATCCTTGATCTGGTTGACGATATCAGCGTCCTCACCAGAGTGCTCGGCATGGCCCGAGGCCCCGGCGGAATCTGCGCCCATAACAGGTTGGCCGGATTGATAATGCTCCATCACTGCGCCAAGAATGGCGGGTTTGATGTGATCCCACTGTACGTCGTCCGATTTGGTGACGGTGACAAAATCATTGCCGAAAAACACGCCAGTCACACCGTTGACCGCAAAAATGCGTTTGGCCAGAGGCGATTTTTCGCCCGCTTCCGCAGTTGGGAAATCCGCTGTTCCAGCTTCCAGCACCGTTTGGCCGGGCAGGAATTTCAACGTGGCCGGATTAGGGGTGGATTCGGTCTGGATGAACATGAGGGCGCTCCGTCTGATATGCTTCTGATATGCGCGCGGGCGCACGGGAAGTCAAGATTTGGAACGATTCTAAATTGTGGCGGCGTGTTCGAGCGCGTCATCCAGACGATCATCACCCCAGAACAACTCTTTCCCGGCCAGAAAACTTGGTGCACCAAACAGACCAAGCGCCTTGGCGTGGGCAGATTGTTCAAACAGGGCCTGTTTTATGTCCGTGTCCCCTGCGCGGTTCATCACGCTGCTGCGCAGCCCTGCTTTGTCGAGGCAGGAGGCCAGTACGCTGTCCTCCGAGATATTCTGTCCGGCGCCGAATTCGGCGCTGAAGACGGCCCGAACAAACGCCGCCCGTTCCCGATGATCCTCGATGGCCAGAACCAGACGCGCTGCCCTGAGCGAATTCTGCGGAAACGGATCAGGCTTTGCAAAAGGAAGCCCGCGCGCCTTGCACAGACGTTCCATATCGCGCCACATGTACCGGCCTTTGGCCGGATACAGGTTGAAAGGTGAGGTGCGCCATCCCTGTTCCGCGAAAATCGGACCCAACAGGAACGGGTGCCATTCAATGGCCACGCCTTTGTCTTGCGCGGCCGCTTCGATTCGCATCGCGCTGAGGTAGGAATAGGTCGAGGCGAATTCGAACCAGAACTGTATCGTCTTCGCCATCGCCGCTCCTCAGGTTATTTCTTCCAGTTTCTCTTTGCTCAGATCACCGGGAACAATCGTGATCGGAATCGGCAGGCTACCCGAGTTCTTTGTCAGTTGAGTCACCAACGGACCAGGACCTTTCTTGTCGGTCCCCGCCCCAAGAACAAGAACACCAATCTCGGGATCGGACTGAACATGTTCGATGATCTCTGGCACGGGATCGCCTTCGCGAATGGCCAGTTCAGGTTCCACGTTCTGCTTGTCCCGCATCCATTTGGCAAACACTTCGAAATGCGCGTGGATACGTTCGCGGGCTTCTTCACGCATGGTTTCGGCCACACCGATCCAGTGATTGAACTCGTCAGGCGGGATGACGGAAAGGACAGTCACACCACCTCCGGTATGGGCTGCCCGCATCGCGGCAAACCGCATCGCGTTCAGGCATTCGCGGCTGTCATCCAGAACGACTAGGAACTTACGCATGGGTATCCTCTTTAGGTTTCCGGGATCATGCCCGACTGATCGCGCGCTGGCAACTCGGGCATGCCTGGGGCATTGAACTAGCGTTCACCCGCAGCCCAATCCCAATAGAGCGCGCGGGCACGGCGAGCAACAGGGCCCACCTGAAACTGCGTGTCCTCCAGCGCTGTTACCGGTGTGACCTTGCTCATGTTGCCGGACATGAAGACCTCGTCGGCCTCGTGGAAATCCTCGAAGCTCAGAACCGTTTCGTGGACCTTCACACCATCCGCGCGCAGGTTTTTGATATGCCGTGCTCGGGTAATGCCTGCCAGGAAGGTTCCGTTCGGGATCGGAGTAAAGACTTCGCCATCCTTCACCATGAAGATGTTAGCCGTCGCCGTTTCCGCCACATGCCCCATCGCATCGGCCACCAAAGCGTTGGAAAAGCCTTTCGAACGCGCCTCTTGCAGCATGCGGGCGTTATTGGGGTATAGGCACCCCGCCTTGGCGTTTACGACCGCGCTTTCCAGAACCGGGCGGCGGAAGCGCGTGGTCGACAGAGTGGCCGACGCGGTTTCGGGGGCCATTGGGATTTCTTCCAGGCAGATGGCAAAACCGGTGCTGTTTTCCAGCGGGACTATTGCCGTGCTGTCACCGTCGATCCCCCAGTACATCGGGCGAATGTAGACGGCCGTGTCCGGGCTGTAGGCCTGCAACCCTTCGCGTACCAACTCGACCATCTGTTCCGTCGTCATGGTCGGCGTCAGCATCAAGGCTTCGGCTGACCGGTTCACCCGCGCGCAATGGGCCTCCAGATCCGGGGCCACGCCGTCAAAATACCGCGCGCCGTCAAAGACCGAAGATCCCAGCCAAGCGCCATGATCCGCCGCGCGCATGATGGGTGCGTCCCCCTCATGCCATTGGCCTTGAAAATAGGTCCGGATGTTCGTGCCGGTTGCCATGACGCCCTCCTTTGATTCAGGCAAACCCTAGGAGGGCGTCAGGCGAAGGTCCAGCGCAATCAGCGTGATGCAGCGCCGACCATGCCAACGATTTCGTAGGTCTTTTGCAGGATCGGAGCAGCGATTTCACGCGCGCGCTCGGCACCGCGGGCCAGTATCCGGTCAATCTCGGCCTGATCCCCCATCAGACGTGACATTTCGGTCGAGATCGGAGCCAGTTTCGCCACTGCCAGATCGGCCAGCATCGGTTTGAATTCACCGAACTGCCTGCCGCCGACCTCGGCCAGAACCTGCTCGACGCTTTGGTCGTTCAGGGCCG
The DNA here is from genome assembly GCF_059613405.1 of Ruegeria sp. BHSA118. NCBI lineage: Bacteria > Pseudomonadati > Pseudomonadota > Alphaproteobacteria > Rhodobacterales > Roseobacteraceae > Ruegeria > Ruegeria sp. BHSA118. Next base: position 9,755 of record NZ_JBXWSM010000023.1, on the reverse strand, counting down.
CGTAGATATTGACCAGGTTACGCGCCTCGGGGCGGTCCTCCAGCCCTTCGGCTTCTGACGGCAACGCATCGGGGTCGGTCTTGGCTTTGCGGATTTTCTTGGCAATCGCTTCGGCGTCATCCGTCAGGTTGATCCGGCTCATATCAGAAGGGTCGGATTTCGACATCTTCTTGGATCCGTCCCTCAGGCTCATGACCCGTGTGGCCGCACCTTCGATCACCGGCTCGGTGATGGGGAAGAAACCGACGCCGAAATCATTGTTGAACTTGATGGCGATGTCGCGGGTCAGCTCAAGATGCTGTTTCTGGTCTTCCCCGACCGGCACATGGGTTGCGTGATAGATCAGGATGTCCGCAGCCATCAAGGATGGGTAGGCAAACAGGCCCAACGAGGCATTCTGCTGGTTTTTGCCCGCCTTGTCTTTCCACTGGGTCATCCGCTGCATCCAGCCCATGCGGGCGACGCAGTTGAAGACCCAGCCAAGCTGCGCATGTTCCGGCACCTGGCTTTGGTTGAACAGGATGGATTGTTCCGGATCGATGCCAGCTGCAATGAAGCCCGCGCACAGCTCACGCGTATTGTGGGTCAGTGCCGCGGGGTCCTGCCAAGTGGTGATCGCATGCAGGTCGACCATGCAATAGATGGTTTGAAAATCTGCACCCTGCATATCCACAAAGCGCTTCATCGCGCCCAGATAGTTGCCCAGGGTCAGCCCGCCAGAAGGCTGGATGCCGGAAAACACGCGCGGCGTGAACTGGGTCTCGGTCATCAAAGGGAACTCCTGTCTGGAAAAATCAGCCCCCGTCGCTTACCCATGAGGCAAAGGGACGTCAACAGCCGCGAAAGGCCAGCCCAATGAGCAGTGAGCATTACACTCCCGCCGTTAACCCGTTGCCGCCCGTTGTGGTGGCGCTGGTTCTGTTCATCATCGGCGTCGAACTGGCGTTCACGCTGGGATCGCGCGGCCTGATCGGAGGGCCGGCGGCCGTGGGCTGGCGTCTGGACGCGATACAGCACTATGCCTTCTCGGCGGATATTTTCGATTGGATGGTGCTAAACGGGCGTTGGCCGTTCGAACATCTGGTCCGGTTCGTGACTTATCCCTTTGTATCCGCCAATTTCACACAGGCGATTTTTGTCTGTGTCTTCGTTCTGGCGATGGGAAAAATGGTTGGTGAGGTTTTTGGTGGTGTCCCCATGCTGCTGATCTTCGTCGTCTCGGGGATTGGCGGCGCGTTGAGTTATGCCGTTTTGCTGGACCCGCGCTATCCCCTGATCGGAGGGTTTCCACCTGTTTATGGCCTGATCGGAGCCTTCACGTGGTTGTTGTGGCGCAAACTGTCACTTGTGGGGGCAAATCAGGCAAGGGCGTTCCAACTGATCGCCGTTCTGATGGGCATTCAGTTCCTGTTTGGTCTGATCTTCGGCGGAAACGCGGAATGGGTCGCCGATCTGGGCGGGTTTGCCACCGGCTTTGGCCTATCATTTCTGGTGGCGCCGGGGGCCTGGGCCCGGATCGTCGGGCGCATCCGCCGCGATTGATCAGGAACGCCGCAAGGCGCGTTTGAACTCTGACAATTTGAACGCTCCCAGGATATGACCAAGACAGAAATACGAGACGGCGGCGACCACGATCAGGCCCAAAAGCGCAAGATAGCGCCAGCCGGGAATGTCCAACGTCCAACCTAAGAAGTGGGTCAACGCAAACAAAACCGCGCCCATGCCGACCGAGGACAGAACGATCCTGCCTGCACGTGCCCTGAAACGGTCATCGAAACGCGCTTCTTCGCCCATGCGACGTGCGCCGATCGCCAGAAGAACAACCATGGCCCAGCCGGCAGTTGACGCGGCAATTGCAGGGGCGATCCAACCCACCAGCGGGAAAAGGCCAAACGCCAGTGCCGCGTTCACGACCATTGCGACCACCGCATAGCGGAACGGGGAACGCGTATCCTCGCGTGCGAAGAAAAGTGGTTGCAGCAGTTTTTGCAGCATGAATGCAGGCAGACCGATGCCATAGATCGCGACCGCCAGCGCTGTCGCAGCGGTATCCTCGGGGCTGAACTGTCCCCGTTCGAACAGCACCGAAACCAGCGGGTTCGGGATGATCAGGAACGCCGCGGTCGAGGGCAGTGTCAACAGCAGCATAAATTCCCCGGCGCGGGAAAACGCGTTGCGGGCCCCTTCCTTGTCGTCGGCGCGCAGGCGGCGGGACAGGTCGGGCAGCAGGACAATGCCAATGGCGATTCCGACGACGCCCAAAGGCAGTTGGTACAGGCGATCTGCGGCAAACAGCCAACTCACGGCCTTTTCGGTCTTTGACGCAACCAGTTGTCCGACCACCAGATTGACCTGCGTAACCCCCATGGCCAAGGCGGCCGGAACCGCGATGCGGACCATCCGGCGCATCTCGGGCGTCAGGTGGGGCAGGCCGGGGCGGATGCGGATACCGGCACGCTCGGTCGCCACCCAGACCAGCACCAGCTGTGCGACGCCGGCGACGGGAATGACCCAGATCAGCCATCGTATCACCTCACCGCCGGAGATTGCCCCGGCGATCAGCGCGGTGCAGGCAAAGATGTTCAGCAAAACAGGTGCCGCTGCGGCCGCTGCGAACCTGCCGGTGGCGTTCAATACCCCCGAAAACAACGCTGCCAAGGACATGAAAAGGATATACGGGAACACGACATAGCCATAGTCGACGGCCAAATCGAAACGTTCATCCCCATGGAACCCTTCGGCTGTCAACCACACCAGGCCCGGCATGAAAACCATGGCCAGCCCGACCAGCGCCAGAACGGCCACGGCCAGCAGATTGAACGCATCCTGCGCGAACCCCTGGGGGTTCTCGTCCGCTTCCAGCCGTTTCGAGAACATGGGCACAAAGGCTGCGTTAAACGCGCCTTCGGCGAAAAAGCGGCGGAACATGTTCGGCAGGCGAAAGGCCGCAACGAAAGCATCCATCACCGGCCCGGGACCGATGAAGGCTGTCAGCAGAATTTCCCGCAGAAACCCCAGTATTCGACTGGCCAGCGTCCAAAAGCCGACCGTGAACAGGCCTGAAAACAATCGAATTTGCTTCATGAGGCCGCACGCTCGGCGCCTTCGGTGATCGCCTTGCGCAGCTTGTTCTCGAGCCCACGTTGCTTGCTTTCCGAATGATATTTCAAGCCGAACATATCCTTGACGTAAAACGTATCGACCACCTGTTCGCCATAGGTCGCGATCACGGCATTTGCGATGTAAACATTCGCTGCGGCGAGGGTCCGGGTCAGATCGAACAACAGACCCGGACGGTCGCGGGTGTCCACTTCGATGATCGTGTATATTTCAGAGCCGTCATTGTCGAAGGTGATATGCGTTGGAACGTTGAAGGCACGCTCGCGTTTCTTGATCTTGTCGCGTGATTTCAACGCCTCCTTCGCAACCACTTCGCCGCGTAGTGTCTTGTGGATCATCTGCGTGAGGCGTGGCAGGCGCGAGGCTTCAAACGGGTGCCCTTCGGCGTCCTGAATCCAGAATGCATCGGTGACATAGCCGTCTTTGGTTGTATAGCTGCGCGCATCCACGACATTCGCGCCGACCAGGGCCAGCGCGCCGGCAATGCGGGCAAAGATACCGGGGTGATCGCCCATCGCAAAACAGGCTCGGGTTGCGTCGCGATCCTCGTCCGGTTGCAGGCGGATTTCCATTGCGCCGGGGTCGCCGCTTTGTTCCAGCGCACGCAGCATGTTCGCAAACTCGACATGAGTGGCCAGATTGAGACCCTGCCAATACGGGTCGTAGTGGCGCCCGGTCTCGGACTTGAGGTCGGCCTTGGACCAAGCCGCCAGTTCGGTGCGCAGGGCCTTTTTTGCCTCGGCGCCGCGATTGGCGCGGTTGAGGTCCTCCATCCCGGTTTCCAGCGCGCGCTTGGTTTCGGCGTGAAGGGCACGCAACAGCGTGGCTTTCCAGTTGTTCCAGGTGTTCGGTCCCACGCCGCGAATGTCGCAAACGGTCAGAACGGTCAACAGATCCAGCCGTTTGACCGTTTGAACCGCCTTGGCGAAATCACGCACTGTGCGGGGGTCTGAAACGTCACGTTTCTGTGCCATGTCGGACATGAGCAGGTGATAGCGCACCAGCCATTCGACCGTTTCCGAATCTGCCTTGTTCAGGCCCAGTCGTGGCGCCACCTTGCGCGCGATCTGTGCGCCAAGGATCGAGTGATCCTCGGGTCGCCCCTTCGCGATATCATGCAGCAACAGGGCGACATACAGCACCTTGCGATTGACCCCACCTTTCAGAATCGAAGAGGCAAGAGGCAGCGATTCAATCAACTCTCCGCGTTCGATCTGGGCCAGGTTCACGATACACTGGATGGTATGCTCGTCCACCGTATAGCTGTGGTACATGTTGAACTGCATCATGGCCACGATGGGCTCGAACTCGGGCAGGAAGGCGGACAGTACACCCAGTTCGTTCATCCGCCGCAAGGCACGCTCTGGGTTGCCGTGTTTCAGCATCAGGTCCAGAAAGATGCGCCGCGCCTCTTTGTCATTGCGCATTTCGTCGTCGATCAAATGCAGATTTGCCGCCACCAGACGCATGGCATCCGGATGGATCAGCATTCCTGTTCGCAAGCCTTCTTCGAACAGGCGCAGAAGGTTTACCTTGTCCGAAAGAAATTTATCAGGGTCCGTTACGTCCAGACGACCGTGCACAACCCGGTATCCCGCTTTGATCCGCCGGCGTCTGCGGAAAATACGCTCCAGCAATGGTGCGCCTTTCACGTGCAGCGCTTCAAGCTTCGTCAGAAAAATCCGCGTCAACTCGCCCACACGCGTGGCCTCGCGGAAATAGCGTTGCATGAACACCTCGACCGCCCGGCGACCGGCGTGATCCTCATAGCCCATGCGCGCGGCAACCTCGACCTGCATGTCAAAGGTTAGCTGCTCGGTGGCGCGCCCCGTCACCAGATGCAGATGCGAACGAACGGCCCAAAGAAATTCTTCGGCCTGAACGAAGGTCTTGAATTCTTCCGGGGTGAACAGACCCAAAGGCACAAGCTCGGCCACGTCCTGAACGCCATAGATGTACTTTGCGATCCAGTAGAGGGATTGGAGGTCGCGCAACCCCCCTTTGCCCTCTTTCACATTGGGTTCGACCTTGTAGCGTTCACCCTGTTTCAGGTGCCGCTCATCTCGTTCGTTCAGTTTGGCTTCGATGAATTCCCGCTCGGTTCCCTTGAACAGATCGGTTTTCAGGCGTCGCTCAAGCTCGTCGGCCAGCGCCTTGTCGCCCGCCAGATAACGCTGTTCAAGCATTGCCGTGCGGATCGTGAAATCCTCGGCGCCCAGCCGAAGACAGTCTTTGATCGTGCGCGAGGAATGCCCGACCTTAAGCCTGAGATCCCAAAGGATATAAAGCATCGATTCGATGACGCTCTCGGCCCAGGCGGTGATTTTATAGGGGGTCAGAAACAGCAGATCGACATCCGAAAACGGCGCCATTTCACCGCGACCGTACCCGCCAACGGCCAGTACGGCGATCTTTTCACCTTGTGTCGGCGTAGCAAGCGGATGCAGGCGCGTGCCGGAGACCAGCATCGCAGTTCCGACCAGCTGGTCCGTCAGGTAGGTATAGGAACGGGTCAGCGCGCGCGCGTCGAACGGACGCTCGCTGAAGGCATCGGCAATGGCTTTGCGACCCGCTTTCTGAGCGTCGCGCAGAATGCGCACTGTTTCAGAGCGCATTTTGCTGTTGTCAGAGCAGGTCTCGAACACCTCGGCCAGCGCATCATTGACGCTGACGCTGTCAAAGATGTTTTCGGCAGGGCAAATCAATGCGCCATCCGGCGCCATGGTCTCGCCCGATCGCTCAGAAACCGGCACCAGAGAAGCTTTGCGGGGCAGGGTCAATCACAACCACCTGTTTATTCTGAATCGTCGCTACGGCAAGGCCGCGTTCATTGGTGCCGTTCGGGCGCAGACGGAAGATGCCGCCAACACCCTGGAAACCGGCATTTTGCGTCAGGGCCGCAGCGGTCAGCGCATCGGATTTGCCCTGGCTGACCAAAGCACCAATCGCCGCTATTCCGTCATAGGCCAGACCGCTGATCGGATGAGGCGCTTCGCCATAAGTTGCGTTGTACCGTTGACGATAGGCTTGGGCCTTGGACGGGTCGGGCAGGGCGAACCAGCCCCCTTGCACGCCCGGCAGCTCCAGGGTTTGCGGGGGGATATCCCAACGGGTCAGACCGATGAATTGTGTCGTCGTCGGAGAAACGCCTGCCTCAGGCAGCAATTGCGAGAAAAGTGGCAAGGCACCCGCTGTCGTTGCCGTCATGAAAATCGAGTCCGCCCCTGTCGAATCAACGGTGGCCTTGATGGTGGGAACCGAGTTGATGACACCCTGTTGCGACCGGTCGTATCCGACCGTTCCCGCGTTGTTGACCCGGCTGTTTGCCAGCGCACTGGCGATGGCGGCTTGCCCCACTTGCCCCGCGGCATCATTGCTGTGCACGATGACCGTGTTGGTTTTGCCTTGCCGACCCGCGTAATTGACCAGCCGATTGGCGGTGTTTTCAAAGGTCGGTCCAAGTACGAATACGTTGCCACCCGCAATGCTGGTGTTGTTCGAGAACGAAAGAACATTCACGTTCTTGTTCAGCACGGCCAGTCCGGCAGCGTTTGCCGCCTGGGCGTAGACAGGGCCGACGATGATCTTGGCGCCTTCGGCAACGGCTTGCTGCGCCACCGCCGTCGCCGTGGTCGGGTTTCCTGCGGTATCGTAAACACGCAGATCGATTTTGACGTTGGGCAGATCGGACATCGCCATACGGGCCGCATTCTCAAGGCTCTGCGCCAGCGCGGCGTCGCCCGAGCGGGGAACCAGCAAAGCAACCGGAACAGGATTCGACGTATTGATCGAAGGCCCGCCTCCAATACCGCCGGGCTCACATGCAGCCAGAAACGCTGCGGTCGTCAGGGCAATGGCGGCTTTCGCCAGCTTGCTTACGGGCTTGCAAACGGTAAACATCTAAATGAAAACTCCCTGATCCGGCGGCTGTGAATGCTTCTGTTCTGTTGCGCCGCGATAATAAACGTCACGCTGTGAGGGTCCAGCTTTGAATTTCCAAAAGATCAGATTGGCTGCGGGCCTGTATTTTGTTGCCACTCCGATCGGAACCGCGCGCGATATTACGCTCAGGGCGCTTGATGTTCTGGCCTCGGCCGATGTGATAGCGGCAGAGGACACCCGGAGCCTGCGGCGGTTGATGGAAATCCATGGTATCCCCCTGGAGGGTCGGCATATCCAGGCCTACCATGATCACAGCGGCGCCGGGGCGCGTGGCAGGCTTATGGATGCCCTGGCACAGGGGCAATCGGTCGCCTATGCATCCGAGGCGGGTATGCCACTGATCGCTGATCCGGGATATGATCTGGGCAAGCAGGCAGCCGAAGCCGGGCATATGGTGACCTGTGCGCCCGGGGCATCCGCCGCCATAACGGCGCTGACCCTGGCTGGCCTGCCAACGGATTCGTTCTTTTTCGCAGGTTTCTTGCCCAACGCATCCGGCGCACGCCGGACCCGGATCGAGGCGTTGAAAAACATACCAGGCACCTTGGTGTTCTATGAATCCCCGAAACGCGTCTCGGCCAGCCTTGCGGATCTTGCGGATTGCCTGGGGGCAGACCGTCAGGCGACTTTGTGTCGTGAACTGACGAAAAAATTCGAAGAAATCCGCCGTGGAAGACTGGCCGATTTGGCAGCAGAAATTCAGGCAAACCCGGTGAAGGGCGAAGTGGTTCTGCTGGTGGACCGCGGCCATTCGCAAAGTGTTAACGAATCCGACGTAGAAGAGGCTTTGAAGCGAGCTTTGGAAACCCACTCGGTCAGGGACGCAGCGGATCTTGTGTCAGAAATGTATGATCTGCCGCGGCGTCCGATATACCAGAAAGCTCTGAAACTGGGAAAGGGATGACATGGGGCGGCGTGCAATTCAGGGCTCGGTTTCCTATCAGGCGGGGCAGTCGGCCGAGCTTCGGGTCGCCTCGGACTACGAGCGCCGGGGGTTTGCAATTGCGCATCGCCGGTGGCGGGGTGCCGGTGGTGAAATCGATCTGATTGCGCGGGACGGCGACGGGCTTGTGTTCATCGAGGTCAAGAAAAGCTCCAGTTTCGAAAAGGCTGCCGCCCGGATCAGCCAAAGACAAATTGACCGAATCTGTGCCTCGGCCGCGCAGTTTCTGGAAAACGAACCGGGTGGGCAATTGACCAATGTCCGCTTTGACGCGGCACTTGTAGATAGCACCGGCGCGGTTCAAATCATCGAAAACGCCTTCGGCCACGCCTAAGCCCCATTGAACCCTCAGGCCTGCTGGGCCATGTATCTTGCGTGAAACTGAGGGACACGCCATGAAAATCGCCTTTCAAATGGACCCGATCGGGGCCGTGGACATCAACGCCGACAGCTCATTCCGTCTGGCGGAAGAGGCGCAGGCACGCGGTCATTCGTTGTTTTTCTATGGGCCGGATCAGCTGGCCTATCAGGAAGGTCGTATCACGGCGCGCGGCCATGACATGACAGTGCAGCGGGTCGCCGGCGATCCGGCGGCCCTGAGCCCTGAACGTGAAGTTGACCTGGCCGATTTCGACGTGGTCTGGCTGCGTCAGGATCCGCCCTTTGACATGCATTACATCACGTCCACCCATCTGCTGGACCGCCTGAAAGGGCAAACGCTGGTGGTCAACGACCCGTTCTGGGTGCGGAACTATCCTGAAAAACTGCTGGTTTTGGATTTCCCTGACCTGACGCCGCCGACAACGATTGCCCGTGACATAAAAACGATCAAGGCGTTCAAGGAAAAGCACGGCGATATCATCCTCAAGCCGCTTTATGGCAATGGCGGTGCGGGCGTGTTCCGATTGGATGCCAATGACCGCAACCTGACCTCTCTGCACGAGCTGTTCACGGGGTTCTCGCGCGAGCCTCTGATCGTGCAGAAATTCCTGCCGGATGTCAGCAATGGCGACAAGCGGGTGATCCTGGTGGATGGTGAACCGGTTGGCGCCATCAACCGGGTGCCGGCCGCGGGCGAAACGCGGTCAAACATGCATGTGGGCGGACGCCCGGAAAAGATCGGGTTGTCAGAGCGTGATCTGGAGATCTGCGCCGCCATCGGACCGCTGTTGAAGGAGAAAGGTCAGATTTTTGTCGGGATCGACATTATTGGCGACTATCTCACCGAGATCAACGTGACCTCGCCCACCGGTATTCAGGAGCTGGAACGGTTCGACGGCGTGAATATCGCCGAAAAGATCTGGCAGGCGATTGAAGCCAAGGTCTAAGCCATGACCCGGGCGCTGATGCGAAAGCTCAGCGCCTCTGCAACATGTGGCCTGCGGACGTCGGTTGAACCGTCCAGGTCGGCGATCGTCCGCGCCACCCTCAGAATGCGGTGAAAGGCACGGGCAGAGAGGCCGAACCGATCGGCTGCCTTCAGCAAAACCGCTTTTCCCTCGGCATCGGGTGTTGCGATCTGTTCCAGAACCTTGCCTTCGGCGTCGGAATTCTGCCGCAGGTCCGGCATTCCCCGAAACCGTTCTGCCTGTATGGCGCGGGCGTTTTCAACCCGTGCGGCAACTGTCGCCGAGCTGTCGCCGGATGGGGGCAGATCAAGATCGGTGAAGCCCACAGGCGGAACTTCGATCCGCAGGTCGAACCTGTCCATCAGGGGCCCCGAGATACGGTTCAGATAATCCTCGCCGCA
>NZ_JBXWSM010000022.1:0-56411 GCF_059613405.1 Ruegeria sp. BHSA118 | reverse complement strand
GTCACGCTGGAACAACTTGATCCCCGCACCGATCAAATACAGAAGATCACTTTGTCACCCGAGCAGGTGCGGGATCTGGCGGCCGCGCTGGATCTGCCCGAAGGTGTTTATCAAATTCGCGAAACCGGGCCTCAGGGGTCATAGGAAAACAGCTTGATCCGTGCGGTTTGCCCCTGCTTCAACGTCAGGGTCGAGGGCGCGACGCCCAGACATTCTGCAAGCAGCAACTGCACGGCCCTGTTGGCCTTGCCGTTTTCCGGCGGGGCCGTAACGAATACCTTGATCTGCCCGTCTTCGACGCTCACCCGATCGCGGGCCGCCTTGGGCATCACCTTCAGTTTGAACACGGCCCCGGCCTGCGCCATCGCGCTGAGATCCGGCAGATCGCGCAGTTTGGGTTTCGCCATTGTCTCCTCTTTTTTCTCAAAGTCTTGCACGAAGCACGTCGTAATGAAATTGATCCACACAATCCATTGGCGTGCCCTTGAAACGGGCAGAATGCCGACCAAGATACAGAGTCCCGATGTAAAGGAAGTTAACATATGTCCTTGAAAAACCCCGCCGCTCTGGAGTTTTTGCAGTCGCGCCGGTCCCGGCCGGCCAAGACACTGGTTGCTCCGGCCCCAACCCGGGAGGAATTGCTGCCATTGCTGACGGCCGCAGCACGCAGCCCCGATCACGGCAAACTGGAGCCCTGGCGGTTTATCGTTTTGGAAAAGGGCGTCATGCCACGTCTGGCGACCCTGACCGAGGCCTGCGGACAAAGGCTGAACAAAAGCCCGGAAGACATCGCCAAAGCGCGCAGCCAGTTCGATATGGGGCATCTGGCCGTCGCGGTCATCGAGGTTCGCAAACAATCCGAAAAGATTCCGGCGATCGAACAATCCTACTCTGCTGGCGCGGTCTGTCTGGCGCTGCTGAATGCTGCGCTGGCTGCGGGCTGGGGCGCCAATTGGCTGTCGGGCTGGCAAACACATGATCGCGAATTCTGTGTCGATGCTTTCGGGCTTGCCGAAAACGAACGCGTGGCCGGTCTGATTCATATCGCCACCGAGGGAACGACCCCGCCGGAACGCCCCCGGCCCGACGTGGCCGCGTTGACAGAGTGGGTTACGGAATGATCATCCTGAACGCCTTTTTCAGCGCACTTGGCCAGACCGGAGACCCCAGGTTTCGCGCCGTATTGCTGCGCGGCGTGGGCCTGACCATTCTGCTGCTGGTTCTGGCCTGTGCAGGTGCGATCTGGTTGATCAACTGGTTGTCCGGCAGCGAAATCTCACTGCCATTTGTGGGGGCTGTGCCGTGGCTGAACGACGTTCTGAACTATTCTGGTATCGTGCTCGTCCTGATCCTGCCCGTTTTTCTGATGGTGCCGGTCGCGTCGGCCATCACCTCGATCTTTCTGGACGAGGTGGCACAGGCGGTTGAGGACAAACATTTTCCCGCGTTGCCGCCCGCACGGCGCATCCCGGTCTCAGAGGCGCTTATGGACGGTCTCAGCTTCCTTGGCGTTCTGATTGTGGCAAACCTGCTGGCGCTGATCCTCTATGCGGTTTTCACCCCGCTTGCGCCTTTCATCTTCTGGGCGATGAACGGGTTCTTGCTGGGGCGTGAATATTTCACCCTTGCCGCGATGCGACGGATCGGACGCGACAGCGCGCGCAAGCTGCGGGCCAAACATTCAACGACGATCTGGGTGGCGGGCACACTGATGGCCATTCCGCTTTCAGTGCCGCTGGTGAACCTGGTGATCCCGATCATCGGGGCCGCCACATTCACCCATATCTATCATGCCTTGTCAGGCCAAAAGGCCTGACGGGGATTACCTTGGCTCCAACTGATTCAACCAGTCGAAATCCCGCACCGAGATCACGCCCGACAGGATGATCCCGGCGATGATCGCCCACAGAACCACAGAGATACCGGTGGTGATCCACATCTTTCTTTTCATGTGATGCACTTCCGGCGCGCCCGCATGCGTGCCGGGAACGATATCACCCAAATCGCCCTGGGTTTTGATGCGAATGGGCAGCACCACCAACAACGTCATGAACCAGATGACGGCGAACAACACCAGCGCGGCAGTAATGGTCATTTCAGGCCCTCCGGGGCTGGGGGGTTATACCTGCTCCAGCTCGACCAGGCAGCCGTTGAAATCCTTGGGGTGCAGAAACAGAACCGGTTTACCATGCGCACCGATCTTGGGTTCACCTGATCCCAGAACACGGGCTCCAGTTGCTTTCAGATGATCACGGGCCGCGATGATATCCTCGACCTCGTAACATACATGGTGGATGCCGCCGGCCGGGTTCTTTTCCAAAAACCCGTTGATCGGGCTGTCATCACCCAGCGGATACAGAAGTTCGATCTTGGTGTTGGGCAGTTCGATGAACACGACCGTGACACCATGATCCGGCTCGTCCTGCGGCGCGCCGACTTTGGCGCCCAGCGCGTTGCGGTATTGCTCGGACGCCGCCTCAAGATCCGGTACGGCGATGGCGACGTGGTTCAGACGTCCAATCATGTCTCACTCCTGCTGTCCTGCGTTGCATGGGTTATGGGGGCTGATCCGCCAAAGGACAAGTGCGCCAAATCGCGCGTTAACGTCGTGTTAGCCAGGAGTTCCTAGCGTGAAGCATCTGCTGCATAGGAGAGCTGCCATGGACGATTCGGGCCTACTTGCCACCACCACCGCCGCGCCCACCGCGACTCGACCCTTGCTGGGTCAGACAATATTGGTTGTCGAAGACAGCCGGTACGCTTGCGATGCCATCCGCCTGATGTGCCTGCACAGCGGCGCGCGCATTCGCCGTGCGGATTGCCTGAAATCGGCGCGAAGGCATCTACAGATCTATCGACCTTCGGTCATCCTGGTCGATATGGGTCTGCCGGACGGTTCCGGCGCCGACCTGATCGCCGAATTGGCCGAGGTCACGCCCCGTATCAGCGTCATCATGGGCCTTTCGGGCGATGACGGTAGCGAAGACATGGCTCTGGCGGCCGGCGCAGATGGGTTTTTGTCCAAGCCGCTAAAATCAATGTCACATTTTCAGAAATCCATTCTGGAACGCCTGCCAGAGGACCGGCGGCCCAGCGGGCTTCATGCCGTGCGCGATGAAATCATCCGCCCGGACCCTTTGGCCTATCAGGACGACATGGCCCATATCGCCGATGTCCTCGCAGGTCCCAACGATCACCGTACATTGGATTACGCCGCACAGTTCCTGCACGGCGTCGCGCGCGAGGCAAATGACAGGCCCTTGGCGGAGGCAGCGCGAAAGCTGGCATTGTCACGCGCAAACGGGATGCCGATCATGGCACAGGCGGCGCAGGTTGCCGGGATGGTGCAGAACCGACTGGAACAGCGAGAGGCGATTTGAAATGGTGACAGCGTATTTCATCACTGCAACCCTTTTGTGCATCTGGCTGTACCGCCAAACACGGCATGCCGCGCGTTCAATCCGCGTCAACCGAAACAATCTGAAAGACCCGCTGGACTGACACAGGCAGCCTGCGCGAAAAAAACCGCCCGCGACAAGCGGGCGGAGATTAATTACTGGTCCTGAGGGATAACGCGAAGACCCAACTCCATCAACTGATCCGAGGTCGGGTCCGAAGGTGCGTCCATCATCAGATCTTCGGCACGCTGGTTCATCGGGAACATCATGACCTCGCGGATGTTGGCCTCATCTGCCAGCAGCATCACGATCCGGTCGATACCAGCCGCGCATCCACCATGTGGCGGGGCGCCATAGTGAAAGGCATTGAACAGGGCACCAAAGCGGGATTTTACTTCATCCTCGCCATAGCCCGCCAGTTCAAAGGCCTTCAGCATGATTTCCGGCTTGTGGTTACGGATCGCGCCTGAAACCAGCTCGTATCCGTTGCACGCCAGATCATACTGATAACCGCGCACATCCAGCGGGTTGCCCTGCAACGCCTCCATACCGCCCTGCGGCATCGAGAACGGGTTGTGCTCAAAATCGATCACGCCGGTTTCCTCGTCCTGTTCATAGATCGGGAAATCGACGATCCAGGCAAAGGCAAAACGGTCTTTTTCGGTCAGGCCAAGCTCATCGCCGATCACGTCGCGCGCTTTACCCGCAACCTTTTCAAAGGCTTTCGGCTTGCCGCCCAGGAAGAACGCCGCATCACCGACGCCCAGACCCAGTTGCTGGCGGATCGCCTCGGTGCGCTCGGGGCCGATGTTCTTGGCCAGCGGTCCCGCAGCCTCCATCCCCTCACCCTGATCGCGCCAGAAGATATAGCCCATGCCCGGCAGGCCCTCTTTCTGGGCAAAGGCGTTCATGCGGTCACAGAACTTCCGGCTGCCACCGGTCGGCGCCGGGATAGCGCGGATTTCGGTGCCTTCCTGTTCAAGCAGCTTGGCGAAGATCGCGAAACCGGAACCGCGGAAATGCTCGGACACCACCTGCATCTTGATGGGGTTCCGCAGGTCGGGCTTGTCCGTGCCGTACCACAGCGCCGAATCCTTGTAGGAGATTTGCGGCCAGTCCTGATCGACCTTGCGGCCACCGCCGAACTCTTCGAACACGCCGGTCAGAACGGGCTGGATCGTGTCAAACACGTCCTGCTGTTCAACAAAGGACATCTCAAGATCAAGCTGGTAGAAATCGGTGGGCGAGCGGTCGGCGCGCGGGTCTTCGTCGCGGAAGCATGGTGCGATCTGGAAGTATTTGTCGAAACCCGACACCATGATCAGCTGTTTGAACTGCTGAGGTGCCTGTGGCAGCGCGTAGAATTTGCCCGGATGCAGGCGCGAAGGCACCAGAAAGTCGCGCGCGCCTTCGGGCGACGAGGCGGTGATGATCGGCGTCTGATACTCGCGGAACCCCTGATCCCACATCCGTTTGCGCATGGAGGCCACCACGTCCGAGCGCAGGGTCATGTTGCGCTGCATCGCCTCGCGACGCAGGTCCAGATAGCGATAGCGCAGGCGCGTTTCCTCGGGGTATTCCTGATCGCCGAAGACCATCAGCGGCAATTCGTCGGCGGCCCCCAGAACTTCCAGTTCGCGCACGTAAACTTCGATCTCGCCGGTGGGCAGTTTCGGGTTCACCAGGTCCGGGTCACGGGCTTTGACGGTGCCGTCGATGCGGATGCACCATTCGGACCGCACCTTTTCAAGCGCAGCAAAAGCGGCGCTGTCGCCATCGCACAGTATCTGGGTTACGCCGAAATGGTCGCGCAGGTCGATGAACAGCACGCCCCCATGATCTCGAACCCGATGCACCCAACCGGACAGGCGAACGGTTTCTCCAACATTGGCGGCGGTCAAGGCGGCGCAGGTGTGGCTGCGATAGGCGTGCATGGAATATCCCTTCGGGAGCAGAATTCGTCGCGCCGATACACCCTGTCAGCCCCGGAAAGTCAAGGCGGGTTGCCCCTTCAAAACGGCCTTTGCACATTGCCCGAGTAGAAATATACGCCCAGCCCCACCGCAAAAATGATATTGCCCGCAATCGCGTGCAGCAACACCGCATAGAAGAATGACCCACGCTGCCGGTAGGCCCATGTGAACAGCAGGCCGCCGGCGAATGTCATCAGTGCGACGATCCAGCTCCAGTACATCAGGTGCGCGAACGAGAATATGGCCGCGTTCAGCAGATAGGCCGCACGCCCATCCGGCAGGATCGCGTGATAGCGGCGAAAGAACAGAGGACGGAACAGCAGTTCTTGCGGCAGCGCTGACAAAGGTGGGTAGCCGACCCAGATGAAGGCCAGCATTTCGGGGCGGTGCACAAGCAGGTAGAACGCGGCATCCGGGCGCGTGATCTGAATCAGCCCAACACAAAAGGCAGCCACGATGGCAGAGAACAAAGCCACCTCGCGCAGGGTCCAGTTGGCCCAGTCATAACGAAGCTCGGCCCATTGAAACCCAGGCGTCCGGTGCAGCAGCACGATACCAAGCCCGGTCAATGCAAACAGCGCCGGGAACATCCAGTTCGGAGGGAAAAGAACAGCGATCAGCAACGGCAAGCCAATATAGAACAGGCCAAATTCCAGCCGCAGGCGCGTCAGCGGAACCGGCGGTCCGATCATCGTGCTGTTTTTTGTCACGCGTCTATCAGCTCCGCCTCGATCAATCCGCGCAGTGAATTTCCGATCCGCACAGTTTGCGCATTTTTCAGGTCGGTCAAGGTCAGCACGGCTTCGGTGACCGCTTTGTTTTCCAGCAGTTCTTCGCGCAGTATCCCCGGCAAGAGCCCACAGGACAAAGCGGGCGTCAGAATCCGGCCATCGGGCATTTCCAGAAACAGGTTCGTGATGGTGCCTTCACAAAGCTCATCCAGTTCATTCAAGAACAACAGTTCGTCCACCCCCTCGGGCAGCGCTGCGCGCGCATTATCATAGAGCGCACGGCGCGTGGTCTTGTGACGCAACCAAAGGTCATTCGAAGCCAGGCGATGATCTGACAGAGCGACGCGCCAGATCCTGGGATTGTCCACCAGTTCGCCGGTCGACAGATCAACCGAGCCCGACACATCCAGCGTAAGGCGGCATCGCAGCGGAGTGTCGCAAGCCGCGCTGTTCAGCCGGGCGGTCGCTTCATCGGGGTTGAAAGGAATCTCGAACACCCGCGCAGTACGGGCCATTCGTGCAAGATGGCGGTCCAGCCTGACAAAGCCCTGATCCGGGCGGAAGGCCAGTGTTTCGATCAGGCTGAAATCAGGTTCAGCTGGCGGGCGAAGCGGGCTTTCCATAACGCCTCCTCATACTCTGACGCGGCGGTGCTGTCCCAAACGACACCGCCGCCTACGTTCAGAGTGGCCTGATCATCCTCAAGCATCAAGGTGCGGATGGCCACGTTGAACTCGGACCGACCATCAGGCGCGGCCCAGCCAATCGTCCCGCAATAGATGTCGCGCGCCCATGGCTCCAGTTCCGCCAGAATTTCCATCGCGCGGATCTTGGGGGCTCCGGTGATCGACCCGCAGGGAAACAGTGCCGTCAGTATTTCACCCAACCCCACGCATTTGTGCAGCTGCGCCCGCACCAGCGAGACCATCTGATGCACGGTGGCATAGGTTTCCACCCGGAACAGGTCGGGCACATGAACGGATCCGGGCAGCGCGACGCGGCTGATGTCGTTGCGCAGCAAATCAACAATCATCAGGTTCTCGGCCCGGTTCTTTTCGTCCGCGCTCAGAAAAGCCCGGCGGCGCGCATCCTCATCGGGGTCTTCACTGCGCGGTTGCGTTCCCTTCATCGGCCGGGTTTCGATCCGCCCACCCTCATCCGTGCGGAAAAACAGTTCGGGCGACCGGCTGAGCAGATCAGGCAGCCCATCCTGCTGCACCAGTGCTCCGTGGCCCACTGGCTGCCCCGCCGCCAGCGCGGCATAGAGCGTTTCGCTGTTGCCCGAAACGGTCAGGTCAATCGGAAAGGTCAGGTTGGCCTGATAGATGTCGCCGGCACCGATGGCGTCATGCACGGCCCTGAAGGACTTGCCGTAGCGCGCTTCATCCCAGCGCGGCCGGAATGCGCCCACCTCACCCGCAGGCGAAGGAAGAGCGACCCGATCCGGCGCATCATAAACCCCAAAGCACAACAAAGGCAGACGGCGTTCTTCCGGCAAAAGACCATTAAGCCGGGGCTCGAGCGCAAAGCCCAGCTCGTAACTGGCATACCCTGCCAGCCAGGCACCACCTGCGCGCGCCGCGTCCAGCGCCGCCAGAGCCTGGGGCACGTCCTCCGCCACATCCGCACGGATCACCTGAGACGGACGCTGAAACCGGGTTCCTCGCCCGGCCGGTCCCTGATCGAAACGAATACGCACTTGCATCCTCATTTGCCGTGAGGGGCCATATAGAGAATACTCTGCCGAGTGAAAGAGGGGAAAGCGGCAATTTCGCCCCTGTTTCCGATACCTCTTGCACCTTTTTGCGCGGTCCCTATAACGCAGGACAATTTGGGCGCTGGGGCGGTGCCCTGACTCGCGGACAATCGAAGGAACAAGGCCATGCCGAGAAGAACCGACATCCAGTCGATCATGATCATTGGGGCGGGCCCCATTGTTATCGGTCAGGCCTGTGAATTCGACTATTCCGGCGCCCAGGCCTGCAAGGCCCTACGGGAAGAAGGATACCGGGTCATTCTGGTGAACTCGAACCCGGCGACGATCATGACCGACCCCGGCCTGGCCGACGCCACCTATATCGAGCCGATCACACCCGAAGTGGTCGCCAAGATCATCGAGAAAGAACGCCCCGACGCGCTGTTGCCCACCATGGGCGGGCAAACCGGTCTGAACACCTCGCTCGCGCTGGAAGAGATGGGAGTGTTGGACAAGTTCGGTGTCGAGATGATCGGTGCCAAACGCGACGCCATCGAGATGGCCGAGGACCGAAAATTGTTCCGCGAGGCGATGGACCGGCTGGGGCTGGAAAACCCTAAAGCTACCATCGTGACCGCCCCCAAGAAGGCCGACGGCTCTGCCGATCTGGACGCAGGTGTGCAGATCGCTCTGGACGAGTTGGAGGAAATCGGCCTGCCAGCCATCATCCGCCCCGCCTTTACGCTTGGCGGCACCGGTGGGGGTGTGGCCTACAACCGTGAGGATTATATCCATTTCTGCCGCTCGGGCATGGATGCCTCGCCCGTCAACCAGATCCTCGTCGATGAAAGCCTGCTGGGCTGGAAAGAATACGAGATGGAAGTGGTGCGCGACACTGCCGACAACGCCATCATCGTCTGTTCCATCGAAAACGTCGATCCAATGGGCGTGCACACGGGTGACTCGATCACGGTGGCCCCTGCCCTGACGCTGACCGACAAGGAATACCAGATCATGCGCAACGGCTCGATCGCCGTGCTGCGCGAGATCGGGGTGGAAACCGGTGGCTCGAACGTGCAATGGGCGATCAACCCCGATGATGGCCGCATGGTTGTGATCGAAATGAACCCGCGCGTGTCGCGTTCATCGGCGCTGGCCTCGAAAGCGACGGGTTTCCCGATTGCCAAAATTGCCGCGAAACTGGCCGTTGGTTACACGCTGGACGAGTTGGACAACGACATCACCAAGGTCACGCCTGCGTCGTTCGAACCTACCATCGACTATGTCGTCACCAAGATCCCGAAATTCGCGTTTGAGAAGTTCCCCGGCTCTGAACCCTATCTGACCACTGCAATGAAGTCGGTGGGTGAGGCGATGTCCATCGGCCGCACCATCCACGAATCCATGCAGAAGGCGCTGGCCTCGATGGAATCCGGCCTGACCGGGTTTGATGAGATCGAAATTCCGGGGCTGAGCATCGGCCTGTGGGATGAGGTCGAAAGCAGCGATGACAAAGCGCATGTCATCAAAGCGATCAGCAAGCAGACCCCCGACCGCCTGCGCACCATCGCCCAAGCCATGCGTCATGGCCTGAGCGACGATGAAATCTTCGGCGTCACCAAGTTTGACCCCTGGTTCCTGGCCCGCATCCGCGAGATCATCGAAGCCGAGCGCACCGTGCGCAAGGACGGTCTGCCAGTGACCGAAGAAGGCATCCGCAAGCTCAAGATGCTGGGCTTCACCGATGCGCGTCTGGGCAACCTGTCAGGCCGCAGCGAAGATAACGTGCGCCGCGCCCGCCACAATCTGGGCGTCACCGCGGTCTTCAAACGCATTGATACCTGCGCCGCCGAGTTCGAAGCGCAGACACCCTATATGTACTCGACTTACGAAGCCCCGATGATGGGAGATGTCGAATGCGAGGCACGCCCAAGCGACCGCAAGAAGGTCGTTATTCTTGGTGGTGGCCCGAACCGGATCGGTCAGGGGATCGAGTTCGATTATTGCTGCTGCCACGCCTGCTATGCGCTAACCGAGGCCGGGTACGAGACCATCATGGTCAATTGCAACCCCGAGACGGTCTCGACCGACTACGACACCTCGGACCGTCTGTATTTTGAGCCGCTGACCTTTGAACACGTCATGGAAATCCTGACGAAGGAACAGGAAAACGGCACGCTGCACGGCGTGATCGTTCAGTTCGGTGGGCAAACTCCGTTGAAGCTGGCCAACGCGCTTGAGGCCGAGGGCATTCCGATTCTGGGTACCACACCGGACGCAATTGATCTGGCCGAAGACCGTGAACGGTTCCAGGCGCTGGTCAATGAACTGGGCCTGAAACAGCCCAGAAACGGTATTGCCTCGACCGATGAAAAGGCGCTGGAGATTGCCGAAGAGATCGGTTTCCCGCTGGTCATTCGCCCCTCCTACGTTCTGGGCGGGCGTGCGATGGAAATCGTGCGCGATATGGATCAGCTGCGACGCTATATCAACGAGGCCGTTGTGGTCTCGGGCGACAGCCCCGTTCTGCTGGACAGCTATCTGGCAGGCGCGGTCGAGCTGGACGTGGACGCGCTGTGTGACGGAACCGACGTGCATGTGGCAGGCATCATGCAGCATATCGAAGAGGCCGGCGTGCATTCGGGCGATAGCGCCTGTTCGCTGCCGCCCTATTCGCTGTCGAAAGAGATCATCGCGCAGATCAAGGATCAGGCGTTCAAACTGGCCAAGGCGCTGAACGTTGTCGGCCTGATGAATGTCCAGTTCGCGATCAAGGATGACGAGATCTACCTGATCGAGGTCAACCCGCGCGCCTCGCGTACTGTGCCGTTCGTGGCAAAGGCCACCGACAGCGCGATTGCCTCCATTGCCGCGCGCGTCATGGCAGGCGAAAAGCTGGCAAGCTTCCCGCAGCGCCCGCCCTACAAGACCGTGGACGACACCAAGATCGCCGATCAGATGACGCTGGCCGACCCGGACATGCCATGGTTCTCGGTGAAAGAGGCCGTCCTGCCCTTTGCCCGTTTCCCGGGCGTCGATACTATCCTGGGCCCGGAAATGCGCTCGACCGGCGAGGTCATGGGTTGGGACCGCGATTTCCCGCGCGCCTTCCTCAAGGCGCAGATGGGCGCGGGCATGGTGCTGCCGACTTCGGGCCGGGCCTTCATTTCGATCAAGGATGCCGACAAGGGCGCAGCGATGCTCGAGGCTGCACAGGTTCTGGTCGAACAAGGCTTCACGCTGGTCGCCACCCGCGGCACCCAAAGCTGGCTGGCGGAACAGGGTGTGCCATGCGACGTGGTCAACAAGGTCTATGAGGGCCGGCCGGACGTGGTCGACATGCTGAAAGACGGTCAGGTTCAACTGCTGATGAACACCACCGAAGGCGCGCAGGCGGTCGAGGACAGCAAGGCCATCCGGTCCATCGCGCTTTATGACAAGATCCCGTATTACACCACGGCCGCTGCAAGCCATGCTGCCGCTCTGGCGATCAAGGCGCAGGCCGAAGGGGATGTCGAGGTGAAATCCCTTCAGGGATAGCCCGCCTGAGCCACAATTGGCTCATCAATGAACGAAAAGATGCGCGCCCGTTGACCTGAACTCAACGGGCGCGCATTTCGTTCAGGCATAAGGAGAATGAAACAATGCGCACATTTCTGGTTCTCGCAATCTTCACTGCACTGGCGGCCTGTGACGTGCCGTTTGTTCCTTTGATCTAACCTGATTGGACCCAGCTTTTCAGCTGGACCCAAAAGAGGCCCGTGTTCAGACTGCCTGCGCCTCGCGTTTTTCATCGCGCGCAAAGAAGAGCAGGTAGAACACCGGTGCCGCGACCATTGTCAGGACGGTCGCAAAAGCCAGACCGCCCATGATCGTCACCGCCATCGAGACGAAGAACGCATCCGTCAGCAGCGGCGCCATGCCCAGAATGGTCGTGATCGCAGCCAGCATCACTGGACGCAAACGCGAGACCGAGGCTTCGACGATTGCCTCGCGCAGGGGTTTGCCGGTAGCGCGGACAAGGTCGATCTCTTCCACCAGAACGATGCCATTCTTGATCAGCATGCCCGACAGGCTGAGCAGGCCCAGAAGTGCCGTAAAGGTAAAGGGCAGCCCTGTTCCCAACAGGCCGATCACCACGCCGTTCACGGACATCGGCACCAGCAGCCAGATGATGATCGGCTGGCGGATCGCGTTGAACAGCAGGACCGAGATCAGCACCATGATCAGCAGGCTCAGCGGCAATTGCTTGCCCAGGCTTGCCTGCGCGTCGCGCGAGTTTTCGAACTCACCCCCCCACTCCATCTTGTAGCCCGATGGCAGTTCGATGGCCTCGATGGCGTCCCGTACTTCGGCGTGTACCTGAGCCGCCGTCAGGTCGGGCGGGATGTCCGCGCCGACGGTGATGGTCAGAACCCGATCACGACGGTGAACCAGCGTATTGAGAGATTTGTACTCGAATCCATCGACCATCTGTTCGATTGGTACAAACTTTTCCGACTGGTCCGAATACACCACCTGATCGACAATCGAGTAATCCCCGTCCGCAGGTCGGCGCAGGATAATCGGGATCAGGCGGTCGCGCTCGCGGAACACACCACCCGTGATGCCGTCGGTCGAGAATTGCAGGGTGGCGGCGATATCTTCGCGCGTGACACCCGCTGTCTGCGCCCGTTCGGTGGCATAGATCGGTTGCAGCGCCAGTTCCTGTTCGCGCCAGTCATGATGAACCAGCAGCGCGTTGGGCGACGCCGCCGCCATGCGCTGCACCGCCTCGTCCGCAAGTTGTCGCAGAACCACAGGATCGCTGCCCGAGAAGCGGGCCTGAATCGGATCGCCGCCGCCGGGGCCAAAGACCAGGCGCTTGGTTCCGAACTCTCCTTCGGGGAACTGGACCGACCCGAACGCTTCCAGATCCGCTTGCAGGGCCGGGATGTCATCCAGACTTTCCGTGCGGATGATCATGTGACCATAGCTCGGGTTCGGTTTTTCCGCCGAATAGGTCAGCATGAACCGGGTAGCCCCCTGACCGACGAATGTCGTAACCGAAACCACGTCATCGCGTTGGGTCAGCCAATCTTCGAATTCCGCCATGTCCTGAGCCGTGCGCGCAATCGGTGTGCCCTGCGGCAGCTTGTAGTGCACAAAGAACAAAGGCGTGTTGGAGTTCGGGAAGAACTGCTGTTTCATCAGCCCAAACCCGGCATAGCACACCACGGTTACGCCGACGAGACCAACAACAACCAGCCAGCGGAAGCGGAGCGCAAAGCGCAGGATCGCGCCATATGTGCGGAACAGGAGGCCGCCGTAAGCGTCGATCTCGCCTGCTTTGCCCTGTTTGAAGAAGTAATGCCCCAAAAGCGGCGTGACAGTGATCGCCAAAACCCAGCTGAGCAACAGTGAAATGCCGATCACGGCGAACAGAGAGAACAGGAATTCTCCGGTTGCGTCAGGGCTGAGGCCAATGCCCGCAAAAGCCATGATGCCAATCACGGTGGCCCCCAGCAGGGGGACCTGGGTTTTTGACGCCACATCCTCGGCCGCATCGCGCGAGGACTGGCCGCGCAGCATGGATATCTGCATCCCTTCGGCCACAACGATGGCGTTGTCCACCAGCATCCCCATGGCGATGATCAGGGCACCCAATGAGATACGCTCCATCTCGATTGAGAAGAGCGACATGAACAGAAGCGTGCCGACCACGGTCAGCAACAGGGTCGAGCCAACGACAATGGCCGCGCGCCAGCCCATGAAGATGCCCAGCACGGCGACCACGATGGCCACCGACATGGCAAGATTCACGAGAAAGTCGTTCGAGGCCTGCTCGACCACCACATGTTGCTGATAGATCGGCAGGATTTCGACACCGAAGGGAATGCTTGTGTTCAACTCCGCGAATTTGGCGTCAGCGCGTTTACCAACCTCGACAATGTTTTCGGTGGCCAGACCCGCGATGCCCAAGGTGAAGGCCTCGGTCCCGTTGTAGCGGATCATGATGTCCGGATCGTTCTGACGGGCGCGATAGACATCGGACATGTCAAAGAGGTTGATCACCTGCCCTTGTGAACCAACAGACAGGCCCGCAATGGCCGACACGCTGTCTGACCCTTCGGCCGTCAGAATGGTGGTGCGGTCGTTATCAGAGCGTAAGGACCCTGAGGAATTGACCGAATCCGCATTGGCGATGGCCTGGTTGATCGCTTGCAGCGGGACATTCTGGTTCACCGAGATTGCCAGATCGGGTTCGACAAATATCGCCTCGTCCGGCAGGCCCTGAACCTCGACATCCGCAACGCCGTCCACGGTCAGCAGTTCGCGACGCAGAAACGTTGCCAGTTCATGCTTTTCGGCGTCCGAGAACCCTTGGGCGGTCACCGCATAGAACAGGCCGAACACATCACCGAACCCGTCATTCACATAGGGTTGGCTGACACCGGACGGAAGCCCGCGGGCAGCATCGCGCACCTTGGCCCGCAGGCGGGTCCAGATGGCTGGCAGTTCGGTTCCGTCGTAAGTCGACTTGATCTCTACTTCGATCAACGATTGACCGGGCTGGTTGACCGAGGTGATGACATCCACCTCGCCCATCTGCTGGATTGCGGATTCAAGGGGTTCGGACACTTCAAGCGCCACCTGTTCCGCCGTGGCACCGGGATATTGCGTGGCGATGACCGCGTTCTTGATGGTGAAAGCCGGGTCTTCCAAGCGACCAAGCGACGTGAAGCCCCAGATGCCACCAAAAAGGGCAATGAGGATGATCAGCCATGTGTAAAGCGGCCGGTCGATTGAGGCGCGGGCGATGTTCATCTGTCTGCCCCTCAGTTCGCGAAGCCGGTGAACCGGCGCACGGGCTGACCGTCTGTCAACACAGCGCCGCCAGCCACAACGACCTCATCCCCGTCAGACAGGCCCGTCAGCACCCGGACATCGCCGGTTTGCGTGGGCTCGATGGTCACCGGGACGCGGCGCACGGAGCCCTCATCCGCCCCGGCCGGGGAAAACACCATGACGTTCAGCGCTCCATTTGCGTCGGCGACTACGGCGGTTGCTGGCACGATGATTCCTGTGCGGTTGTCCTGCACCTGAACGTTGACGGTAACGGACGAGCCGGGAAAAATTTGTAGCCCCTTTGGCGGGGTCAGGCCGAATTGGATGCGGAAAGTTTGGCCGACGCTGGAGGTTTCCGCGTCGAATTCACGGATTTCCAGCGGGAAAACTTCGTCACTGACCGGGAATTTCGCGGTGATGAAGAAGTCGTCATTCTGGCCGGAGCGTTGAAACAGGATCTCGGGCACATCGACCACGATGCGCAATTCGGACATGTCGTGAATGCGGACAATGGGCGTGCCTGCCGAGACGGTCGTAAACGCCTCGACCGAGCGGCTGGAGACCAGCGCGTCAAAGGGCGCGGTCAGCGTGGCGTGTTCCAGTTCATATTCCGCGTCGCGCAGAGCGATTGCGGCCAGTTGCGCCTCGGTCTCGGCATCGTCTACGGCCACCTGGCTGGCGGTTGTTCCGCGCAGGCGCGACAGGCGGGCGACGGTGCGGTCGGCCTGTTCCTTTTGCAGCCGTGCCCGATCAAGGCGCAGCTCGAACGGTTCCTGATCCAGTCGGGCAATCAGGCCGTCCTTGGGAATCACGAAGCCTTCGTTGATGGGCATCTCGACAATCTGGCCCGCAACCTGAAAGGCAAGATCAACGGTCTGGCGCGCGGCGACGCGGCCAAAGAACTGCCGCGTGAAACCGGGCGCGGTTTCGCGCACCTGCATGAGTTTCACCGGTTTCGGGGTCTCTTGAGCGGCAATCGGGGTTGCCAGAATGGCCAGTACAAGGCCCAGAGAGGTCAGGAGTTTCATTTCTTCAGTCCCTCGGGAATTCCCGTTTTCAAAACGTTGTCACGGATTTTGCGCGCCAGTCGCGCGAATTCGGCAGTTTCTTGTTCGTTGAGGCCCGAGGCCCTGTGAAACAGGTCTCCGGCGGCGGCCACCAGCATGTTGCGGGCTTCTTCACCACGCTCGGTCAGCACCAGCAACCAAGCGCGGCGGTCTTCGGGGTCACGTTCGCGCGTGAGATAGCCAGCTTTTTCCAGCGAATCCGCGGTGGCGGTGATTGTTGACGGTACGCTCAGCATATCCGCAGCCAGAACCCCCATGCGTTTCGGCTGATCCAGCTTGATCAGCATGTGGCATTCCGGTTGGCTCAGGTCGGTTTCGATACAGTCGAAGGTCTCTTCCAGTTTCCAGTACAGGGCATACACCCCCATGATCGCCTGAATCTCGGGGCTGAGGCGGCCCAGTCTGGCACTGATATCGTCGGGCATCGGGGATCTCCGTGCGATTGGAGGGGTCATATACTTCAGTTTATGAATTATTCAAGATATGAAGTTGCGGCTTTGCGCGCATTCCCTTGGGTCAACATACCTTGATCAAATCACACCGTGACTGCATTTTGGGCAAATCCGAAACATTCAGGGCCCGCCATGTATACCCCCGCCATCACCGGTACCGGTGTCTTCACGCCGGAGAACGTCATCACCAACGCAGAGCTTGTCGAAGCGTTCAACGCCTATGCTGACAAACAGAACGCGAAGAATGCCGAAGCCATCGCCGCCGGACAGATGGAGGCGATGCAGCATTCATCGGAAGAATTCATCGTCAAGGCATCGGGGATCGAAAACCGTTACGTGATGGACAAGGCCGGAGTGCTGAACCCGGACGTGATGCACCCGACGCTGCGCCAGCGCAGCGATGACGAGCCCGGGATCATGACCGAGATGGCAGTGGATGCCTGCAGGAAGGCGCTGGCGCAGGCGGGGCGTACGGCGGCGGATGTCGATCTGGTGATCTGCGCGGCCTCGAACCATGAACGCGCCTATCCGGCGATTGCAATCGAGATTCAGCAGGAACTGGGCATCGACGGGTTTGGCTTTGACATGAATGTCGCCTGTTCTTCGGCCACGTTCGGCATTCAGGCGGCGGCGGATATGGTGCGGTCCGGGTCGGTGCGCGCGGCGTTGGTGGTGAACCCTGAAATCTGCTCGGGCCATCTGGAATGGCGCGACCGGGATTGTCACTTTATCTTTGGCGATGTGGCAACGGCAACGCTGATCGAGCGGATCGAAGACGCACAAGGGCCGCATTTCGAAATCCTGTCAACCCGTTGTGCCACCGCCTTTTCCAACAATATCCGCAACAACAACGGGTTCCTGCGCCGGTCGCGCCCCGATGGCGTGATTGACCGCCGCGACATGCAGTTCATGCAGAACGGCCGGAAGGTATTCAAGGAAGTGTTGCCGATGGTCAGCAAGCATATCAGCGACCATATGCAGGCCGAAGGGGTCAGCAATACCGACCTCAAACGCCTGTGGCTGCATCAGGCCAACAAGACGATGAACGACTTCATCGGCAAGAAAGTTCTGGGCCGCGAACCCGATGCGGGCGAGCAACCCAACATCCTTCAGGATTATGCGAACACGTCTTCTGCGGGGTCGATCATCGCGTTTTCGAAGTATTCCGACGACTTGCAGGAAGGTGATCTTGGCCTGATCTGTTCCTTCGGCGCCGGGTATTCGGTCGGATCGGTGATCGTGAAGCGCCACGCCTGACGGTTGATCTTGTCTGTCCTAGCCTGCCCCAGTCACTTGGAAGACCTGAAAGGCCGCACCTTCCGTACCTTGTAACCGCCTGAGATAGGCCGGGATTTCACCCGCAATCAATTGCGACTGCAAACCACGGCCCTGTGACGCCCAGGACCAGAAATCGGCGCGCGGTGCGGACGTGCAGAGCATGACGTAATCCACGTCCAGCTCGGTCAGACGTGATCCGATCTGAGCGGCGTCCGATCGGAACAGTTCGATCTGCGCCAGAATTCCAGCCTGATTCCGGTGATAATTGCCCGCCAATACGGAATGGTCGGTATGGCGCAGCACGTTTGCGGCAAAGTCGAAATCAACAAGAACTCTGCTGGCTGGCAGATCATGCAGGGCCGCATAGGCTTTGGGCGTTTTGCAGGATGCCCCCGGATTTTGCTGTGACTGTCGGGCCGGCATCGCGGATGCGGCAAAGGACGGCCCGGCAATACGCCCCAACTGCTCATCGATGCTGGTGCCGGTTTTCGGCGAGATGCAGAGGATGAAAGCAACCATCGCAAGCCCTGACAACGCGCGGCGACTGCTTGCATAAGAGGTGTACAGGACACGCAGGATCTGCGCCTGGACAGCCACCAGCGAAACACCCAGGAATGTCATCATTCTGGACTGATAGAGGAACACCACCAGGCCGGTCACGATCAGGGCCAAAAACAGGGCGTATTCCAGTCTGAAGGGCGATCTGACTGCAACGATCAGGGCGGCTGCCATGCAGAGGATCGACATCGCGATCAGGGCCAGCGCTTCGCCCCGGTGCCGTTGCAGAGTGACGTTGATTTTCTGGGCTTCCGCAACCTGGCTCAGCCAATAGTCTCGCATGTCCTGAGGCAAGGCTTCGATCGGATTGCTGAGACAATGCGGGGCGAAACCGTAAGCGCAGGCCAATGTCACCACGCCAATTGCAAAACATGCGCCGATGCGGCCCCAAAGTGACCAGCCGGACCCGATCCAGGCCACAATGCAAAGCCCTGCCGCCGCAACGCTCGCCGGCAACGCCACGCTGAGAGTCAGGGCGTCACAGCTTGGAAACAGAAAGGCCTCGTGTCCCGTTGTTGCAAGGCTGGTCAGTACAAGCGTCATGGCCAGCCCGATACTGAATGCCATGGTCCGGCGACGGGTCGGTTCACCGTTGATGATCCAGTCAATGGCAAAAAACACGGCGACAAGTGCGATCTGCAATATCGATTCGGTGCCTATCGACACCGAAAGCGCGAGGCAGGCACCCAGCAGCCATCCGGCATATGGTTTGTCCCTGCGCAACGCAAACAGCATCAGGGCCGTGGCGAACAGAAGAATCTGAGCATTGTGGTGATCAAACGAAAAATAGTCGAACTTCTTGGAGTGTTCGAGCGCCAGAACACCCACAACCAGCGCCGAAACAGCGCCTTCCCGCGCGCCCAAAACGCTGCCCGTCACCGCAAAGGCCCACAAGGCCAGGCCCGCCAAAAGTGAGGGCCAGACGAATGCTGTCACCTGAAGGGCCATATCGGGCGGCAAAACCAAACCGAATGTTCCGTAGAGCAGGGCAATCGGCGCGTCGATCAGTCGGGACCAATGCATCAATGTACCGCCCTCGGGGCCCAGCCGATACTGATGGCTGTCGAACCAGCCCTGCCCCTGCAACAGATCCTGCACGACCACCCAGCGCATCACGTCGTCAGAGCCTTCCTGATGACCGCTCAGGGCCATCAGAACCAGAAGTACCGCATAGGCGCATACAAAAAATCGCAGAACCACCCGGTCTGCGAAAATGTTGTATGTTCCCTGCGATTTCTGCATGGTTCTCTGCCCTTGACGATCTTGCCCGCGACGGACCTTACAGGACTGACGTGACTGAATTGAGGCAACAGGCACAGTCAGCGTTTCTGTCTTTTCGAGCATGAAAACAGGTAGGCCGCACAGGCGAAAACTGGCCGGTCATGGGCGCAACGGTTCCCGACCCCGGCTAGCTGACGCTTTCTTCTTCCAGATGCAGCTTCATCTCGATCAGAACCTGTTGCAGCAAACTGGTTTCCTTCAACAGCCGTTTGGCTTCGTTGACGGTGATGATGCCATCTTCGATTGCGGCCTGATATTCGGTCATCAACATCGCAAACCGCTGGCTGAGCGCGATGACATCCGAATTCACACCGCCTGTGCGTGACGCCTCGGTGTTGCGTTCGCTGTAGGACAGGGTGATGTTCTTCAGATCCGCCAGCGCGGATGTCACATGCGGATAAGTTGCTGCGTTTTCAAGCCGGGCCACCGCATCCACTGGCATGAACCTGTCCGCGTGTTCGGCGTTGTCCGAGTAATACCGGCCCAGAGTCGCCTTGGATTTTCCTGTAATTTCACAGGCAGCTTCGATTCCAACATCCTTGACCAGCGCTTCTGTGTGTTTTTTCAGATAGGCCCCGATATCTGCCATTGTTTTACCTTTGTTACCTGCAAACGCCTGCCCGATGTCCAAACGGGGGAAAGCGTGGGTAAATTTCCCATAACCAAGTCATAATTGAAATGTCATACATTGGCTATCCCTCAGATATGCGGGGGATTTTGTGAGTGAGTGGCGGCAGTTCAAGCCGGTAATGAGTGATTGCAGGGTGATATTGTTAAACCTTGCTGCGTTTTGGCCACATGTTGGCCGACGGCGTCGCTGTTGCAGATGTGGGGGTTCCATCCCCTAGAGCGTAGCTCGGCCTCTGCGAACGCAACGGCGACGTCGCTCCATCAAAAAGATTGGTATCTTGTTCCTTTTCCCCAAGCGTTTTAGACCCGCGTCATGGCAAAGCTGTATTTCAACTATTCAACCATGAACGCGGGGAAATCGACCGTGTTGCTGCAAGCCTCGCACAACTACCGCGAGCGTGGGATGCAGACATACCTGATGACCGCCGCCATTGACGGGCGGGCGGGTGCGGGGCGGATCGCATCACGCATCGGTATCTCGGAGGAGGCCGATACCTTCACGCCCGGCGACGATGTCTTCGCGATGATCCGGTGCCGGCTGGACAAAGGTTCCGTGGCCTGCGTTTTCATTGATGAGGCCCAATTCCTGTCCGAAGCGCAGGTCTGGCAGTTGGCCCGGGCCGTCGACGATCTGGACGTACCGGTGCTGGCCTACGGGCTGCGGGTGGATTTTCAGGGCAAGCTGTTTCCCGGTTCCGCCACCCTGCTGGCCCTTGCCGACGAAATGCGCGAAGTGCGCACGATCTGTGAATGCGGCCGCAAGGCCACGATGGTGATTCGTCGCGACGAGACCGGCAAGGCCATCACCGAAGGGGCGCAGGTGCAGATCGGTGGCAACGAGACCTATGTCTCGCTCTGCCGCAAACACTGGCGTGAGGCGGTCGGCGACTAGACCGGGTTGGGCAGCGCCCTGCCCGCGACAAAGGCCGCCACGTTTTCCAGCGCCATGTGCCCCATGCTGCTGCGCACCTCTTCGGTGGCGGTGCCCAGATGGGGCAGCAGGGTGACGTTTTCCATTTCGCACAGGGCTTGCGGTACTTTGGGTTCGAATTCGTAGACGTCCAGCCCCGCCCCCGCGATCTGACCGGTTTGCAGCGCCGTGATCAGCGCGGCCTCGTCCACCACCTCGCCACGGGCGATGTTGATAAGAATAGCCGAGGGGTTCATCGCCTCAAGAACCTGCGCATTGATCAGGTGGCGGGTTTCCGCACCACCGGGAACCGCAAGCACAAGGAAATCGACCGAGGCGGCGAGTGTTTCAATGTCAGGTGTGAATTCTGCCGGGAAATCCAGATCTTTTGGATTGCGGGATTGATAGGCCACCTGCATGGCAAACCCGAAATGACAGCGGCGCGCGATGGCCTGCCCGATGCGGCCCATACCGACGATGCCCACGCGCTTGCCGGTCACGTGATGGCCCAGCATCTGCGTCGGGTGCCAGCCCTGCCACTGACCCGACCGCACCAGCCGCTCACCCTCACCGGCGCGCCGGGCTGTGGTCAGCAGCAGGGTCATGGCGATATCAGCCGTGGCATCGGTGACGGCGCCGGGGGTATTGGTTACGTCAATCCCGGCCGCGCGTGCCGCATCCACGTCGATATGGTTGAAGCCAACACCGAAATTGGCCAGCAGCTTGCAGCGCGGCGGACCGGCTTCTGCAAAAACCTGCGCCGAAAACTGATCACCCAGCGTCGGGACGACCACGTCGTAATCGGCCAGAGCGGCCAGCATCTCCTGCCGTGACATGGGCAGGGTGTTTTCCCGGATGGTCACATCGAAATCGGCGCGGGCGCGCGATTCGACTGCCGGAGTCATCGGGCGCGTGATCAGCAGTTTCATCAGTGCATCCGCCCGCCGGTTGGTACCTTGCCGTCAGGGCCGATCAAAACGATCTCGCCGTTGTCATCGGGCAGACCCAGCACCAGAACCTCGGACATGAACTTGCCGATCTGGCGTGGAGGGAAGTTGACGACGGCCATGACCTGTTTGCCGAGCAGAGTGGACGGATCGTAATGCGCGGTGATCTGGGCCGAGGTCTTGCGCTCGCCGATCTCGTTGCCAAAGTCGATCCACATCTTGATCGCAGGTTTGCGGGCCTCGGGATAGGGCTCGGCGCGGATCACTTCGCCCACCCGAATATCGACCTTGAGAAAGTCGTCGAACGAAATTTCACTCACGCGAGAGCTCCTTGGATCGGTCGGTTGCGGCCTTGACGGCACGGTGCAGCAGGTCGGGAAAGCCGGTTTCCTGATGCATCAGCACCTCAAGCGCGGCCTGGGTCGTACCGTTCGGCGACGTTACATTGATCCGCAGTTGAGACGGATCCTCGTCAGCGGCCATCGCCAGTGCGCCGGCCCCGGCCACCGTCGATTTGGCCAGTTTCATCGCAAGATCATGCGGCAGGCCCTGCGCCTCGCCGGCTTTGGCAAGCGTTTCAATCAGATGGAACACATAGGCCGGGCCGGATCCGCTGAGGCCGGTGACGGCGTCCATCTGTGCCTCATCCTCAAGGCGAACGGTCTGGCCCACTGCCGCCAACAGGTTTTCGGCCTGTTCCATATCGGTCTCGGAGGCGTATGCGTTGCCGATCAGTGCCGTGATGCCCTGACGGATGGCGGCGGGTGTATTGGGCATGGCGCGAATGATCGGCGTATCGCCGCCCAGAACGGATTCGAAGGTGGCAATCGAGGTGCCAGCCGCAACCGAAATGAACAGGCTGGACCCTCCGCCCAGCGCCTGAATGGCGGGCAAGGCCTCGCCCATCATCTGCGGCTTGACCGCGACCAACACCACGGCGGGGGCTTCGGGCAAGGGTGTGTTGATGTTGACGCCCTGCGCCTTCAGCCAGTCGGACGGCTGCGGATCGATCACCCAAACGGACGCTGGCGGGAGGCCGTGTTCCAGCCATCCCGCCAGCATTGCGGACCCCATCTTTCCGCACCCCAGAAGCACAAGCCCCTGTTCGGCCACACGCGTCATGTCCATTTGCCCCTCCCGCTTTACATATCGGTTCGGGGCAAAGGTTTACGCGCGGCCGTAGGCCTCTGCAATGGCCACTTGCATGGCTTCTTCTGGCTCTCGATTGCCCCAGGTCACCAATTGGATCGCCGGATAGTACCGTTCCGCGCTCATGACGGCGGCGGTGATCATCGTGTCGATCTGTTCGGCGCTTGCTGTCTGCCCACCGGCAAGGACCAACCCGTACCGGTACACCATCAGCTTCTGGTTCGCCCAATAGGTAAACGCGCCTGCCCAGCACTGATCATTCATCTTGTTGAGCAGCTCATAGAGCTGCATTTCACGCTCGGCTGGTGGTTCCATTTCGAAGCTGCACACCATCCGAAGCGTTTCGTCATAGTTGGACCAGGCGAGGGTGATCGAATAGGTGCGCCACTGGCCTTCGACGGCCATGGCAATCTGATCGTCCCCAATGCGATCAAAATCCCAGTCGTGATGTTCGGCCAGATGTTCAACAATGTCGATCGGATGAATGTCTTCTTCGAGATACTGCTCGGAAAGGGCCATAATGCCACCTCACTAATCTCTAGCATTTCGGGGCTGGCAGCGCCCCAGCGCTAGTTGCCTGCTCTACAAGCCGGGCTTCCCCCGTAGGCCTGTACTAGATATGGTGCGATGTGGCGTAGGTTCTGACAACCCTATTTCTTGGGGATAACAGCAATAAGTTGTGGACAGTCGGCAACGGGGATCAAAATATTGGCACTTATGCCAGCTTTGTCTTGATTAAATTCTGCGATGCGTCAGAATACACGTCACCGCACAATCCCGGTCGGATTGCGCGGCGTCAAAGTTTGTCCAAAACCAGGAAAACAGAGAACGCTTGGGCGTTACTTGTCCAGTTTCGCCTCAAGCGCGGCGATGCGGGCGTCGAGTGCGGCGTTTTCTTCGCGCGCTTTCTGGGCCATGGCGCGGACGGCGTCGAATTCTTCGCGGGTGACGAAATCGCGGTCGGCCAGCCAGCGGTCGATCATCGACTTCATCGCGTTCTCGGCCTCTTCCCGCGCGCCCTGCGCCACACCCATGGCATTGGTCATCAGCTGGGACATGTCGTCCAGTATCTTGTTGCGGGTTTGCATATCACTACTCCGGTATCGCGGTTGGTCTCTATATGGGGAAAGAATGCCGCAGGCTCAAGGTTGACTTGCCCTGCAAACCCCGGGCAATGAGACGCACATGCAGGCTGTTTTGAATTTTCCCGATCTGTCGCCCGAATTGTTCTCGATCTCGCTGTTCGGGATGGAGTTCGCGTTGAGGTGGTATGCGCTGGCCTATATCGCGGGCATTCTGATCGCTTGGCGGCTTGCGGTCATGGCGCTGCGCCGCCCGGCGCTGTGGCCCGCAGATACCCCGCCGATGAAGCCCGAGCAGCTGGAGGATCTGGTCACCTGGATCATTCTGGGCGTGATCCTGGGCGGGCGGCTGGGCTTTGTGCTGTTTTACCAACCCGGCTATTACCTGTCGCATCCGCTTGAGATCGTGAAGGTCTGGCAAGGCGGTATGGCCTTTCATGGCGGCCTGCTGGGCGTGATCCTTGCGTCGTACCTGTTTGCACGACGGCACCGTATCCCCGCCCTGTCGCTGGGGGATCTGGTCGCCTACACCGTTCCTCCCGGATTGCTGCTGGGGCGGCTGGCCAATTTCGTCAATGCCGAGCTGTGGGGCCGCCCGAGCGAGCTGCCCTGGGCCGTCATCTTTCCCGGATTTGCCGCGCAGGATTGCCCCGGCGTGGTCGCGGGCATGTGCGCACGACACCCGTCGCAGCTGTACGAAGCGGCGCTGGAGGGTGTGTTGCTGGGTGCGGTACTGCTGTGGCTGGTCTATCGACGGGGGGCCTTTCAGAAACCCGGCCTGATCATGGGCACGTTTCTGGCCGGTTACGGCGCATCGCGCTTTATTGTCGAGTTCTTTCGCCAGCCGGATGCGCAATTCGTGTCGCCCGGCAATCCGCTGGGATTGGCCTGGCATGTGGGTGGATACGGGCTGACCATGGGGCAGATCCTGTCATTGCCCATGATCGCGCTTGGCCTGTGGTTTGTCTGGCGCGCAAGGCAGGCGACATGAGCCTGACCGATCACCTGATCGCCCGCATCCGACAGGATGGACCGATGAGCGTGGCCGACTACATGGCCGAATGCCTTCTGCACCCCACGTTGGGTTATTACACAACGCGCGATCCGCTGGGGGCTGACGGGGATTTCACCACCGCGCCGGAAATCAGCCAGATGTTTGGCGAACTGATCGGGCTGTGCCTTGCGCAAAGCTGGATGGATCAGGGCCGTCCCGCGCCATTCACCCTGTGCGAATTGGGGCCCGGGCGCGGCACTCTGATGGGCGATATACTGCGTGGCACCCGAACCGTGCAGGGATTTCACGATGCTGCCCGAATTGTGCTGGTCGAGGCTTCGCCTGCCCTGAAACAGGTGCAGGCGGACACGCTGAAGGATTACACACCGAATTGGGCTGACAGCGTCGCAGAGTTGCCGGACCAGCCCCTGCTGCTGGTGGCGAATGAGTTCTTCGACGCGCTGCCTGTCCGGCAGTTCCTGCGCAATGGTGACGGCTGGAGTGAACGTCTGGTCGGCGAACGCGACGGCGAATTGCTGTTTGGGCGAGGCCCCAACGGGCCGCAAGTGGCGCTGGCGGACAGGCTTTCGGACACCAAGGATGGTGATCTGGTCGAGCTGTGCGCGGCAGCGATCCCCATTCTGACCGTGATTGCCGGTCGGATCGCCAGCCACGGAGGTACGGCGCTGATCGTCGATTATGGCGACTGGCATTCGTTGGGTGATACGCTGCAAGCCCTGCAAAACCACGAGCCCGCCGATCCGCTGGCGTCACCCGGTCAGACCGACCTGACGGCACATGTGGATTTTGAGCCACTGGCCATTGCGACCCGCGCCTGTGGAGCCAGGCACACACGCCTGACACCGCAGGGTGTGTTTCTGGAACGGCTCGGCATAACCGCCCGGGCACAGGCTTTGTCCCGGTCGCTGAGCGGTTCCGAGCTGGACGCCCTGGCCGCCGCGCATCGCCGGTTGACGCATCCGGCCGAAATGGGAAATCTGTTCAAGGTGATGGGCCTCTATCCGGCCTATGCTGCACCACCGCCGGGATTGGAGCCATGACACTGGAAATTCTGACTTCGGACTTGCTTTCCCCATTTCGTCACGGGTTCTTCACCCGTCGCGGCGGGGCGTCCTCTGGTATCTTCAACGGGTTGAATTGCGGCTATGGATCGTCAGATCAAACCGAAATTGTCGCGTTGAACCGCCGGCGGGTTGCCGATGCGATGGGCGTTGCACCCGAAGCGATGATCGGCGTGCATCAGGTTCATTCCCCAACGGTTCTGACGGTTGAGCAGCCTCTGGAAGGCGAAAAACCGCGCGCGGATGCGGTCGTGACGGCGACACCCGGTTTGGCGCTGACGATTCTGACGGCAGATTGCCAGCCAGTTCTGTTTGCCGATCCCGCGGCCAATGTAATCGGAGCCGCCCATGCGGGCTGGCGCGGTGCACTCGACGGTGTGCTTGAGGCGACGCTGGACGCCATGGAAACGCTTGGCGCAACACGCCGGAATATCAACGTTGTCATCGGCCCCAGCATCTCGCAACGCGCCTACGAAGTGGGCCCCGAGTTTCTGGACGCATTTATCGCCGTTTCTCCTGATAACGCCCGGTTCTTTGCAAACGGACAGGATGACCGGCTGCAATTCGACCTGCCCGCCTTTGGCTTGCACCGATTGCGGCAGGCCGGTGTCGGGCAGGCGGAATGGACCCGGCACTGCACATATTCCGACCCGGACCGGTTCTATTCCTACCGCCGCACAACACACGCCAACGAGGCCGATTACGGGCGGTTGATCTCGGTCATAAGATTGTGATTTTGGCCCAGATTTAGGCGCGACGCCACTTTTCCGCCACATTTGTTGTGTTTATCGGACTCAGAATCGTAACGAGTTTTGCCAGCTATCAGATGGTCTTCTGACGTCCTTGTTTCGGACGCTGGCGTGTTGAGTGGAAGGATGGACCGACTGTAAATTTCTTGTCCGCAAAACATCCCGGTTAAGCCTTATCCGTGCCGCAAACAGGCGTCACAAAAGGTTCATAACGGATGCGGGAAACAATCCCGACCAGAGCAGGACCAGAACATGAAAACCAAATCTCGCTTTCTCAAAGCCATGGTCGCCGCCACGCGGAGCCAGAAGCTGGAAATGCCGTGGAAGCGAGTATCAAGCCATTCTGTCAGAGTCGCCAGCCGCATCGCGGCACGACGCTGAGACAGAAACACCCCGAGGCCAAGCTGCCGGTCTCGATTGGGTGAACACGCTTTGGGCTTGCTCCTGCCCGATGCGTGGTGCGTCACGATCTGAGGGGGTCGGGACGAATTCAGGAGTTGTGTGTGTGCGGGCAATTTTCGCCCGTGAAGTACGAGTTTGTCTGGGGGGTCAATGTGTTGACCATTGGAAAGCGAGATTTTGTCGCAATGCGGGGTCTGACCGACCGTCGCCCATGGGTCATCCATTTGTTTCGAGACAAAGAACCAGTTCGCCAGGTTGGCCTGTACGGGGATACGCCGCGCCTGACCGGACAATTTGAGGGGACGGAATATTTATGACTATTCCTAGTTCACTGGCCCGCGCGGCCAGAAATGCAATCGAAACGACAGCCATGCTGCGGGACGCACCGCGACCGGTTGCAAAACCAAAGGCCCAGCTGCGCCGGTATGAAGTCAGCAGCCTGTTGAAAAACGGAAACGTGGTTCAGACCAGACACATCGCGCCTGCCCTGCCAATGTTCGAAGATGCATTTTGCGCCTTCTCGCGCGGATCGCTGGTTGAAACGGAACATGGGCCCATGGCCATCGAAGACCTGATGCCCGGGGATACGGTCCTGACTCAGGATGGCGCGTCGGAAACCGTGCTGTGGAAGGGATCTGTCACTCTGATCCCGGGACGTCCGGATTCGCGGGGCCGCACGCGGCCGCTTACGCGCATCACGGCGGATACATTCGGTATGCAAAAGCCGATGTCGGGTGTGATCGCCGGGCCTGCGGCGCGGATCGTGGGCACGCCGACGCATTTGCGGCATCTGCATGGGAATGGCCCGATTCTGACCCCTGTGTCTGAATTTCAGGATGGAACGGGTGTGATTGAAACAATGCCGCCGACGCCAGTTGAACTGTTTCACATTTGTCTAAAACGCCATTCCGTTATTCGGGTAGATGGTTTACAGTTCGAAACGTATCACCCAGGTGTGAACGCGGTCCGGATGATCAGCCACTCGTTGCGGTCGGTTTATCTGAACCTGTTTGCGCATATCGAGTCGCTCAACGATTTTGGTCCGCTGCTGATGCCGCGTGCCGGGGACGGAGAAATCGACGCGATGACAGCCTGAGTGCGATAGCGATTACTGCATTATGGGGGGCATCATGCAGCTGGTACTAAGTTGGATTCTATCCTTGGCGGTGGCTGCCATGCTGCCACCGAACACCGCACCTGCAAAACGTCTGGGGGTTACGCCGTCCGGTTCATTCGTTCTTCCAGAACGTCGAACGGTACGCCTGGTTCGTCTTTTGCGCCGCGGATAACAAGCGATGTCTTGACGCTGGCCACATTTGGCGTGGTCAGCAGTTCACCGGTCAGAAACTGCTGAAAACTGCTGAGATCGGGTGCGACGCATTTCAGGATGAAGTCCACCTCGCCGTTCAGCATGTGGCATTCACGCACCAGCGGCCATTCGCGGCAGCGTTCTTCGAACGCGCGCAGCTCGGTCTCGGCCTGACTGTCAAGACCGACCATGGCGAACACCTGCACTTCGAATCCCAGCTCGCGGGAATTCACCTCGGCGTGGTACCCGGTGATATAACCGGATTCTTCCAGTGTGCGCACTCGGCGCAGACAGGGCGGCGCCGAAATTCCGACCCGTTTGGCAAGTTCCACATTGGTCATCCGACCGTCTGCCTGCAGTTCCGCCAGAATCTTGCGGTCGATATCATCCAGCCGAGTCGTGACCATCAAATGCTCCTGATTTTTGCGGTTCTTATATCAGCCCCCTACGCGCGCGCAATAATGTTTCGTACATGCGCAATTTTCTTTGTTTTCAAATCTCTCATTTCGCCCTCACCCTGCGCTGTGCGGCTTGAACGGCCTTGAACAGTAAAGGGCTTTAAGCCGGGTCTGTCGGTCGCTATATCGGGGCGACGGGCCAAAAGCCCAATTCAGGCAATTCGAGCGGAGTTACCATGGCCGACACACGACACACCAAGGTTCTGATCATCGGATCGGGGCCAGCAGGATACACTGCGGGCGTTTACGCAAGCCGCGCCATGCTGGAACCCATCCTGGTGCAGGGTATCGAGCCCGGCGGCCAGTTGACGACAACGACCGAGGTCGAGAACTGGCCCGGCGACACCGAGGTACAGGGCCCGGACCTGATGGTGCGGATGCAGGATCATGCCAAGGCCATGGGTTGCGAAGTGATCGGCGACATCATCAACGATCTGGATCTCAGCCAGCGCCCCTTCACCGCCAAGGGCGACAGCGGCACCACCTACACCGCGGACGCCGTCATTCTGGCGACCGGCGCGCGCGCCAAGTGGCTGGGCCTGCCGTCGGAAGAAAAGTTCAAAGGCTTTGGCGTTTCAGCCTGCGCCACCTGCGACGGGTTCTTCTATCGCGGACAGGAAATCGTGGTGATCGGCGGCGGCAACACGGCCGTGGAAGAGGCCCTGTTCCTGACCAATTTCGCCAGCAAGGTGACTCTGATCCATCGCCGCGATGAGCTGCGCGCGGAAAAGATCCTGCAAGACCGGCTGATGAAGAACGACAAAATCGAGCCACTGTGGTTCCACCAGCTGGAAGAAGTGATCGGCACCGACGCGCCGCTGGGCGTCGAGGGCGTGCGCGTCAAGCATGTCAAAACCGGAGAGATCACTGAAATCCCCTGTAAAGGCGTGTTTGTTGCCATCGGCCACGCGCCCGCGAACGAGCTGGTCAAGGACACGCTTGAAACGCATATGGGTGGCTATGTCGTTACCAAACCGGGCAGCACAGAAACCTCGGTTCCGGGCGTGTTCGCGGCGGGCGACCTGACCGATCACGTCTATCGTCAGGCGGTCACAAGCGCCGGTATGGGCTGCATGGCGGCACTGGATGCCGAACGGTTCCTTGCGGAAAACGAATAACGCGCGTTCTGAACTTTGCGGGGCTGCCCCGGTGAATTCAGATCCGAAGACCGTCAGCCTTTTCGCGACAGCGCCCCCGGGGTTGCAGGGGGCGCCGCACAGCACAGGTTGCGGCGCAATCTCTGATCAGCAGCCGATGCTGCCCGCCAGTCCCTTGACCCCCAGCCAGTGGCGTATCAGGATTGCCGAGGGAAAAGCGAAAAACAGGTGAGCATTTGAACAACGCTCTTTGGCGCGGCGGGTGGTCAACCCGACTCAGGATCGTCAGTGGTCTTGTGTTGTTTGTGTTCGCATTCTTTCACTTCATAAATATTGGCCTGGGCCTGTTTCACACGGATTACCTGCACGGGATGCAGGATGGTCGGAAGGCCATCACCCGCCACAATGCCATGAGCGTGCTTCTCTATGCTGCCCTGTTCACGCATGCAGGTCTGGCCCTGACATCGATCGCGCAACGCAGAACCCTGCGCATGCCCTTCAGCACGGCGTTGCAGGTCGTTCTGGGCCTGCTGATTCCGCTGCAACTGATCTCGCACATCGTGCAGACGCGGGTCGCGCACGAGGTCTATGACGTCAATGACGAGATGGGATATATCATCATTCTGATGTGGCCCAGTATCGCCGTATGGATGCAAAGCGCCTTGTTGCTGATCGTTTGGGTACACGGCTGCATCGGCTTGCATATGTGGTTGCGGCTGACCCGGTGGTGGTCGCGGGTCGTGCCCTATCTGATCGGCGTTGCGGTTTTCGTGCCGTTTTTCGCGCTGGCCGGATTGCTGACCGAAGGTCGACGCATCTGGGCCGACTTTGCTGATGAATTCCTGCGCGAGCAATATATCGAGCACTACAACTGGCCATCGCCCGAGACCTTCCAGACCCTGTTCAGTGTAAAAGACTATGGCCTTTTGGTCTTCTGGCTGGCTCTGGGGGCGACAGGTCTGGTTTACATCGGGCGCAAACTGTGGCGGCGCAGGCATTCGGTGCGCGTGAATTACACCAAAGGGCCCGAGGTGGTCGCGGAAAAAGGCATGACCTTGCTTGAGATTTCGCAGGTGAACGGTGTGCCGCATGCCGCCCTGTGCGGTGGAAAGGGGCGCTGCACAACATGCCGTGTCATCGTAGAGGATGGCAACGACGCCCTGCCGCCGCCCGGCGACGTCGAAGCTCGCAGCCTTGCTGCTGTGGGCGCCTCGCCGCAGACGCGACTGGCCTGCCAGATACGCCCAACGGAACCCACCACCGTTTTTCGGGTTTTTAGACCAGATGGCGGGCGCATACGCGGGCATGCCAGCCAGGGTCAGGAACGTCAGTTGGCTGTTCTGTTTCTGGATATGCGAAGCTTTACCGCGCGCACGACCGGCCAATTGCCTTATGACATCGTGTTCCTGCTGAACCGGTTTTTTGACGCCGTCGTGCCTGCCATCACCAAGGAAGGCGGTGTGGTGGACAAATATATGGGAGACGGGCTGCTGGCCGTTTTTGAAAAGCCGAATGCGGCGGCGTCCGCCCGTGCCGGGTTGAAAGCCGCCATCGATATCAGTCACGCCCTCGATGACTTCAACGTACAGCTCGAGGCCGAGGGCAGCCCCGGCATTCGCATTGGAATGGGCCTGCATCTTGGGGATCTGGTGGTGGGTGAGATCGGCGCCGCGGGCCATGCATCGAAAACCATAATCGGCGACGCCGTCAATGTCGCCAGTCGTCTGGAAAGCGAGACCAAGGCGCTGAAGGTCGAACTGCTGGTCTCGCAAGAGTTGCTGGAGGCCGCAGGTGTCGACGTGCCCCAGGATGGTATCAGGTTGTTCCAGCTGCGCGGCGTGTCTGAACCGATTCCCGCCCTGCCCGTCGCCCGTGCGTCCACACTTGAGCAGAACGCCACAAAACAGGAACAGGAATTCTCTGCATGAAGCAATAACCTATGATCGCAAGGATCAGATCATCGATTTGGCCTGTGAATTAGAAATTCCTTCCAATACAAAAATATTCGGCGCATATCCTCCTTTGTTACATTCCCGCCTGTGGACTTCGCCTGTCAGTCGGTGCAAACGCCTCGAAACCGCCTGATATCCACTGGCAAATCAACACTGCGACAAGAGAATTCCAATGACGATGTTAAGCAATCTGGCCCCGATCCCCGAACTGTATGTGTCATACGATTCGGCGCAGAAGCTGAAGGTGGAAGCGGCCGACCTGACCAGCTGGGATCTGAGCCCGCGTCAGATCTGCGACCTGGAACTGCTGATGAACGGCGGGTTCAACCCGCTCAAGGGATTTCTGAGTGAAGCGGATTACGACAATGTGGTCGAGAATATGCGCCTGGCCGATGGAACGCTTTGGCCAATGCCCATCACATTGGATGTCAGCGAAGGTTTCGCGGATCAGATCGAACTTGGGCAGGATATCGCTCTGCGCGATCAGGAAGGCGTGATCTTGGGCACCATGACCGTGACCGACCGCTGGATTCCGGACAAGTCACGCGAGGCCGAGAAAGTCTTTGGCGCCGATGACGATGCCCACCCGGCGGTGAACTATCTGCACAACGTGGCCGGCAAGGTCTATCTGGGCGGACCGGTGGTCGGAATTCAACAACCCGTGCATTACGATTTTCGCGGGCGCCGCGACACGCCGAATGAATTGCGCGCCTATTTCCGCAAGCTGGGCTGGCGTCGCATCGTGGCCTTCCAGACCCGCAACCCGCTGCACCGCGCGCATCAGGAGCTGACCTTCCGCGCCGCAAAAGAGGCACAGGCCAACCTGCTGATCCACCCGGTCGTGGGCATGACCAAACCGGGCGACGTCGATCACTTTACCCGCGTGCGCTGTTACGAAGCGGTGCTGGATAAATACCCCGCCTCGACCACATCGATGAGCTTGTTGAACCTGGCCATGCGCATGGCTGGCCCGCGCGAAGCCGTCTGGCACGGCCTGATCCGCGCCAACCACGGCTGCACCCACTTCATCGTCGGTCGCGACCACGCCGGACCGGGCAAGAACAGCAAGGGCGAGGATTTCTACGGCCCCTATGACGCGCAGGACCTGTTCCGCAAATACCAGGACGAGATCGGCATCGAAATGGTCGATTTCAAACACATGGTCTATGTGCAGGAGCGCGCGCAATACGAGCCGAATGACGAGATTCTCGACAAGGACAACGTCACGATCCTGAACATCTCGGGCACCGAAT
The DNA here is from genome assembly GCF_059613405.1 of Ruegeria sp. BHSA118. NCBI lineage: Bacteria > Pseudomonadati > Pseudomonadota > Alphaproteobacteria > Rhodobacterales > Roseobacteraceae > Ruegeria > Ruegeria sp. BHSA118. The sequence goes on along the minus strand of NZ_JBXWSM010000022.1, from coordinate 23,135 downwards.
TGCGGCGCCGCCTGCGTGAAGGGCTGGAAATCCCCGAGTGGTTCTCGTTCCCCGAAGTGGTCGAGGAACTGCGCCGCCGCTTCCCGCCGCGTTCCAAGCAGGGTTTCACCGTCTTCTTCACCGGCTTTTCGGGCTCGGGCAAGTCGACCATCGCAAACGCGCTGATGGTCAAGCTGATGGAGATGGGCGACCGCCCGGTGACGCTGCTGGATGGCGACATCGTGCGCAAGAACCTCAGCTCGGAACTGGGCTTCTCGAAGGAACACCGCGACCTGAACATCCGCCGCATCGGATATGTGGCATCCGAGATCACCAAGAACGGCGGGATCGCCATCTGCGCCCCGATCGCGCCCTATGCCACCACGCGCCGCGCCGTGCGGGAAGAGATCGAACAGTTCGGAGCCTTCTGCGAGGTGCATGTTGCCACCAGCATCGAGGAATGCGAACGCCGCGACCGCAAGGGCCTTTACAAGCTGGCGCGCGAGGGCAAGATCAAGGAGTTCACCGGCATCTCGGACCCTTACGATGTTCCGGGAAACCCCGAGCTGCGCGTCGAAACCGAAAATGTCGAGGTCGACAACTGCGCCCATCAGGTGCTGCTGAAACTGGAAAGCATGGGCCTGATTGCGGCCGGCTGAGTCTGATGAATGAAACGAAGCGGCCTCCGGTTTTCGGGGGCCGTTTTTGTTTTGATGGGCGGAGGTGTTGGCAGACGTCGCCGGGTGTGAGCTGGTTCGTCTATTGCGCGGTCTCTGGCAGATCAACCTGCCCGCGCATCAGGATATGCCCCTGACCAGAAACCTTGACGCCCGTCATCGCATCAGGCGGGCCGACACGCGTGACGATGGCCTTCCCGGGGCGGCCCATATCGTGACCCTGCTGGGCGATGAAGCTTTCCTTTTGCATCAAGCCATGTTTCCACAAATAGGCGGCCATCGCACCGGTGGCAGACCCGGTAAACGGATCCTCGGGCGGGCTGGGCGGGGCCATGAGAAGACGCGAAAACGTATCGCCCTCATCGGTTGCCCCTTGCAGCGTGACAAGAAACGGCTCGGCCATATCCGAGCCGGAATACCCTGCCGTCGCAGCCACTTTGCGCAGCGCGTCCTCGGACAGGCAGGCCGCGCGCAAAGCGTCATGATCCCGCAGAACGGTGATGCAGAATGGTAAGCCGGTTGAAACCATTTGAGGCGGAGACACGATGGCTTCCCGTGGCAGGCTGACCGCTTCCGCCACCAGTTCCGCGGGGACGAGCGTACCGAATTGCGGTGCGACCTGAGTCATTTCGATCTGATCACCCTGCAACCGGATCGACACCAGGCCGGCACCGGTTTCCAGCGTCAGACCATCGCCCGAGATTATTCCGCGGGATCGCATTGCCGCGACGGTGGCGATAGTCGGATGCCCTGCAAAGGGAATTTCGCGGCTGGCCAGAAAGTAGCGGACGCGGATGTCGGCCACGTCGGACGGCCCGGTAAAGGTGCATTCGACCAGAGAGGTTTCGCGCACATAGGCCATGCAGACCTCTTGCGTCAGGCGCGCACCTTCATGAACGACGGCACATCCGTTGCCACCGAAGGCGCGATCACTGAAGGCGTCCACCCAGTCAAAGTCAAACCAGCCCATGATGCCACTCCTGCTTTAGCATTTGTGGCACGATCACTGCATAGGCAGAAAATGTCACGTCTTTTCAGCAGAGTTTCAGACCGCCTAGTGAACGGCCACCGGAGAAAGGTCATGTTCACGCGCCAGCACGAAGGCCAGCTTGCGGTCAGCGACCAGCGCAAGTTGCTGCCCGTCGGAATCGTGGACGGCGTAAAGCTGATCCAGATCGCCCGCCTGTTCACGGACTTCCCGAGGCAGTTCAGATACGTCGACCGTTTTGACATAAACGATACGGTCGCCTTCGGCGTTGATTTCAATCGGTGTATTCATTGCTCTTACCCCTTCCGTATGTTGATCGTCTGAACCACGGTTTCCGGCACGGCGCGGGTCAGATCCACATGCAGCAGACCGTTTTCCATGATCGCCTCGCCCACCTCGACCCCGTCGGCCAGCACGAACATGCGCTGAAACTGACGCGCCGCGATGCCGCGATGCAGGAAGATGCGCCCCTCGCTGTCGTCGCGCTGACGGCCCCGGATCACCAACTGGCGATCCTCGATCGTGATTGACAGATCCTCTTCGGCGAACCCGGCCACCGCAAGAGTGATGCGATAGGAAAAATCCGAGGTCTGTTCGATGTTATAGGGCGGGTATCCCTCATTTCCGGCCTTTGCAGACCGTTCCAGAAGGCGTTCCAGCTGCTCGAACCCCAAAAGATGCGGGTATGAGCCAAGAGTAAGTTTCGACACGTATTTTCGTCCTTCATTGTCAAAGCGACGTGGTGTGCGGCCCCGTTCTGGCAACCGCCTGCAATAGAATATGGGAAGAAACCAGGATGTCCACAAGGTCTGGCGCGATAACGTCTGACACACTATCTTGTTGGGTAAGCACCACAACAAGCCCGAGTCGCCAATGAACGCGCCTACCGATCTTTCGATGAAAACAGATGAAGTATTGCGTGTTGAGCTTGAGGTCTTCCGCCGACAGCACCGCGATCTGGATGAGGCGATTCAGGCATTGCATGACAAGGGAACGGCCGATCAACTGACCTTGCGGCGCCTGAAAAAAGAGAAACTGCGCCTGAAAGACATCATCCGCCTGATCGAAGACCGCCTGACGCCCGATATCATCGCCTGAACACCCTGTACCTCATTGCCAGCCAACCGGATTTGGCTATAGTGCGCGCTCTTTCTGAGCGCGGGGACGTATGCGGATGAGCGATGTGAAAGTGGGGATCATCATGGGCAGCCAGTCGGACTGGCCCACGATGAAGGAAGCCGCGGATATTCTGGACGAACTGGGCGTCGCTTATGAGGCGCGTATCGTATCTGCCCACCGCACGCCGGACCGGCTGTGGGACTATGGCAAAACCGCAGTTTCGCGCGGGTTGCAGGTGATCATTGCAGGTGCGGGCGGGGCGGCGCATCTTCCGGGCATGATGGCGTCGAAAACGCGGGTGCCTGTGATTGGCGTCCCGGTGCAGACCCGTGCCTTGTCGGGCGTGGATTCGCTGTATTCCATCGTGCAGATGCCCAAGGGGTTTCCGGTGGCGACCATGGCGATCGGGTCCGCCGGCGGGGCCAATGCCGGCCTGATGGCAGCGGGCATTCTTGCATTGCAGGATGATGCATTGGCCGAACGGCTGGACAATTGGCGTGACGCGTTGTCAGCCTCGATCCCCCAGGAACCGCAGGGATGAGCCGGATCGGCTTTATCGGCACCGGCCATATCGCCGCGCCGATTGCGCGGCTGATGGCCGCCAAGGGGCGCCAGATCAGCGTGACCGAGCGCAACGCCACGGTTTCAGCCGCCTTGAAGGCCGAACTGGGCGTGACCGTTGCACCGCCTCAGGCCGTGATTGACACCTCGGACATCGTGTTCCTGTGCCTGCGCCCGCATATCGCGGCCGACGTTCTGGACCCGCTGACATTCCGCGCCGATCAGCAGATCGTGTCCGTCATGGCGGCGGTTTCGGCCGAGCACCTGGCCGCGCTTTGCGCCCCGGCGTCGGATTTCGTGCAGACCATCCCGCTGGGCTTTCTGGAAACCGGCGGCTGCCCGATGGCGACTTTTGGCAATGATCGCCTGCTGGCGGACCTGTTTGAACCGGAAAACCCCGTGGTCAAGGTTGCGGATGAAGCCGCGCTGAACGCGCATTTCGCGATTTGTGCCATGGTTCCCGTCATTCTGGACCTGATGGCAACGGGTGCCGAATGGCTGGGTAACGCAACCGGTGATGCGGACGGGGCCGAGTTCTATACAACGCAGTTGATGGCCGGTTTTCTGGCCTCGATGGAAAAAGGCGCCGCCGGATGGTTGGTGCAGGAGCGTGACGCGCTGGCGACCGAGGGCACGCTGAGCCTGCAAATGACGGACGCCCTGAAAGAGGGCGGCGCGCACGAGGCGCTGCGTTCCGCGCTTGGGGCAATTGGCAAACGTTTGGAGAGTTGAAGATGGCGGAAATGCTCGCCCAAGGTGCAGTGATCGGGATTCTGGGGGGTGGTCAGCTGGGCCGGATGCTGTCCGTGGCAGCCGCCAGGCTGGGTTTTGTCAGCCATATCTACGAACCGGGTGCGAACCCACCGGCGGCGCAGGTTGCGGATCGCGTCACCACTGCGGCCTATGACGATGCAGATGCACTGAAAGCCTTTGCCGATGCGGTCGATGTCATCACCTATGAGTTCGAGAACATCCCGACCGAAGCGCTGGACATTCTGGAAGCGCACCGCCCGATCCGTCCCGGGCGCGAGGCATTGCGGGTCAGCCAGGACAGGTTGACCGAGAAAACGTTTCTGCAAGAGCTGGGTCTGAAGACGGCCCCGTTTGCGGATATCACCGACCTGAACAGCCTGAATGCGGCGATCGAACAGATCGGGACGCCCGCCATCCTGAAAACCCGTCGCTTCGGCTATGACGGCAAGGGGCAGGCCCGGCTGCGCAAGCCTGAGGATGCCAAGGCCGCGCTGGCCGATGTGGCTGGCGCTCCGGCCATTCTGGAAGGGTTCGTGGATTTTTCGCACGAGGTGTCGATCATCGCGGCCCGTGGTCTGGACGGTCAGGTCGCCTGTTTCGATCCGGGTGAGAATGTGCATCGCGACGGTATCCTGCACACCACCACCATCCCCGCCCGCCTGTCCCCGGCCCAGCGCACCGATGCCATCCTGCTGGCGGCCAATATCCTGAACGCTCTGGAATATGTCGGTGTCATGGGGGTTGAGCTGTTCGTGACACCCGGCGGACTGATCGTGAACGAGATCGCGCCGCGCGTGCATAACTCGGGCCACTGGACGCAGAATGGCTGCGCCGTGGATCAGTTCGAACAGCACATCCGCGCGGTGGCGGGTTGGCCGTTGGGCGACGGGCAGCGCCACTCGGATGTGGTGATGGAGAACCTGATCGGCGACGATATGGACCGCGTGCCTGAGCTGGCGCGTGAACGGGACATCGCGCTGCATCTTTACGGCAAGGCCGAGGTCAAGGCCGGTCGCAAGATGGGACATTTCAACCGGATCAAGCGGTAGAATATCGCGCTACGGCGCGATGCCTTCGGGGAGAGTATTTGGAAAAAGGTGAAGCTGGCCTGGTTTTACCCCACAAAGCGGGTTGCGATATCCCCAGACATATAGCTGACGCGCCCGCCCACCAATGTCGCGGCGACGCGGTGAGTGGTTGCATCAAGGATGACCAGATCGGCGCGTTTGCCCGCGGCAAGCGTGCCCCGGTCCGGCAAGTCCAGCACCCGCGCGGGGCCGGACGAGATCAGCGCCCAGGCACCGGCCAGATCCAGCAGCCCGGTTTTGGCCAGCATCAGCGCCGCGCGGCGTGGACTGGGATAATGGTAATCCGAGGCCAGCGCATCACAGAGCCCCATGGCGATCAGCTCTACCGCGCTGGCGTTGCCCTTATGCGAGCCGCCGCGGACCACATTGGGCGAGCCGAGAATGACATGATCCCCGGCAGCGCGCGCCGCCTCGGCGGCTTCAAGCGTTTCGGGGAACTCGGCAATGCGCACGCCCCGGTCGCGCCACCATGCCCTTGTCTCGGCGGTCGCGTCATCGTGGCTGCCCAAACGCACCCTCATTGAGACAAGTTCGGCGCTGAGTGCTTCGACGGCAGCGGGAACCTCGTTCCTGCGGGCATGCATATTGAGCAGCATCTCAAAATGCGCATCCGGATTGCGCCCGGCCTTCAACGCTTGCCCGGTCAGACGCGGTGGCTTTTTGCCCTGCGCCAGACGATCATGCGGCAGGTGATCATTGAACACCACATAGGGCACCTGCCAATCGGCGATGCGACGGGCCAGACCCTCGTAATCCGCGAGCATGTTGGTCTCGAACCGCAATTGCGGGATCAGATCCGTGACGGCGCTGTCCTTGACCGCAGCGATGGCCCGAAACACCTGCGCGGCAAACTCGGGGCCGCGCACGCCACCTTCCCAGCTGTAGAACTGGGCCAGAACGGCGGTCGTGATGCCATTGGCGGCCAGTTCGGCTTCGGCTGCCAGAATGCCTTCGTTCATTTGCTTCATTGCGCCCCGACGCGGGGCGATGTGGCGTTCGAACCCGTCCCCGTGCAGATCGATGATACCGGGCAGGACAAGATAACCGGTCAGGTCAACCCTGCGCCCGGTCCGATCTTGCTGAATGACGCCTTCCGCTATCGATAGATCGCAGCGCGACAGTCCATCCTCCGGCAACAGAACCTCTGCGCCGGTCAAAGTCAGATCCAGAGAGGTCATCGCGTGGGCTCCGAGTCAGGTTCCGAGCAATCCTGCCCGATGCAGATCTCGTCGATTATCTCCATCACACCGTCCAGCCAGGTGATCTGCCGATCGAAGCGGCCGAATTCGATGAAATGCAGCGCCTGTGCCATAACCCGCGGGTTGTTCATCATGAACGTGTGGGTCACCGGCAGAACAAGATGATCCTTCATCCCTTCGACCTTGGTGGTTTCAACCGAAACCTTGCCGTCATCCGGCCCGTCGATCAGCGATGAAAACAGCGGGTTGAGCGAATTCTCACCCGCGATCACGCCCAGCTCAAAATCCACCGGCGGCAGGCGGCGCGGAATGCCTTCGGGACCTGTGCCCAATTGCAGGCCCGCCGGGCCGTTCAGATACCCGAACACTTCCCATGCGCTCAGCTCATCGACCAACTGGCTGCCCTGATTGGGCGGGCCGAGCATGACGACACGACCCAGGTTTTCGGGCCGATGGTCCTTGAGCCAATAGCGCAGCAGGATACCGCCCATGGAATGCGCAACGACATTGGCCTTGTCATCGCCACATGCCGCAAGCGCCTCCGGTATGGTTTGCCTTGCCAGTTCCGGAATACCAATTTCAGTCGATGGATACCCGTGGCGCACAACGGTATAGTCATGCGCCTTGAACAGCTGCTCCATCACGGTAAGCGAGGCCTCGGTGCGCGCAAGACCGTGCAGAAGGATCACGCATTTCGCACTGGCTGCGGCGGGAACAAGGCAGAAGAACAAAGCAATCAAAAGTTTCATAACCGCCAGATAAAGCCTATCAGCCTTTGATAAAAGCCCTAGCCCCGGTGACGTCGCAGCACGGCTAGCGCGATACCGCCCAAAACAAGCGTGGCGCCGATGATCAGCCGTGCTCCGGCAATCTCGCCGAGAAAAGCAACACCGCCGAGAATTGCGATCACCGGCACGCTGAGCTGAACGACAGCCGCCACGGACGGGGCCAGTTGAGGCAAAACACGATACCACAAGGCATAGCCAAGCCCGGATGTTACCGCACCGGACAGGACGGCAAGCAGATACCCCGCCCCAGTCATCTGCCAGACGCTGCCACCGGCAAGCATCGCCAGAACGGTCAACGGCAAAGCGATGATGAAATTGGCGGCCGTTCCCTCCAGCGGGTTTGTTTCAGAACGGCCCGCTATCGAATAAAGGGCCCAACCAATACCGGCGGCGGCCATCAGAGCCGCGCCAGCCAAGTCGACTTGAACGGCGCCAGTCGGCCACAGCACATAAGCAAGACCAGCAAGCGCAACCCCCGCCCCCGCCACCTGCCGGGCGGTCGGAGTCGCGCCCGTCAATGCGCCGATAGAAAACATCGTAATTTGCACCACGCCAAACAGGATCAAGGCCCCCAGCCCTGCATCCAGTGTCAGGTAGGCGATCGAAAATCCGATCATGTAGAGCGTCAACGACCCCGCGCCAATGATCCGCCTTCGATTGCGCAGCGGAAGGCACCCCCCGCGCGCCAGCACAAGAGCGGCCAGGACCACGGCCCCCGCCAAAACCCGAACGATGGCAAACCCGGTCGGATCGCTGGCTCCGCTGTCGATGGCCAACCGGTTCAGAATGGAATTCGCCGCGAAGGCGCACATGGTCAGGGCAGTGAGCAAAAACAATCTCATACCATCCGCATAGCCGTTTGGGCGGGGTTTGCACACTCACTTTCCCGAAGGTTGGGGGATCAGACATGCTGCGCCGGAAAAAGCCGCGTCGCAACTCGCCTTGAAAACAGATTCGTCAATACAAAACGGGGCCGCCCGAAGGCGACCCCGTTCTTAAGCTCTATGGTTCCCCTCTCGGCAGCTTGGCCATACCGCCAAGTGCTTGTCGGGTCGTCAGAATTCGCCAGAGGCGAATTCGACGTGCTTACATCATGCCGCCCATGCCGCCCATGTCGGGCATGCCGCCGGCAGCAGGTGCGTCTTTCTGCGGCTTGTCTGCAACCATTGCTTCGGTGGTGACCAGCAGGCCGGCAACCGATGCCGCGTCTTCCAGAGCGGTACGAACCACTTTGGCCGGGTCGATCACGCCGAACGAGAACATGTCGCCATATTCTTCGGTCTGCGCGTTGAAGCCGAATGCTGCATCCGACGATTCACGGACCTTGCCGGCCACAACCGCACCGTCGACACCTGCGTTTTCAGCGATCTGGCGCAGCGGCGCTTCGATTGCCTTGCGAACGATGTTGATGCCTGCGTCCTGATCAGCGTTTGCACCTTTCAGAGCTTCCAGTGCTTTACCGGCCTGAACCAGAGCAACACCACCGCCCACAACAACGCCTTCCTGAACGGCAGCGCGTGTTGCGTTCAGAGCATCGTCCACACGGTCTTTACGCTCTTTCACTTCAACTTCGGTCATGCCGCCGACGCGGATAACAGCAACACCGCCTGCCAGTTTGGCAACGCGCTCTTGCAGCTTCTCACGGTCGTAGTCCGACGAGGTTTCTTCGATCTGCGTGCGGATCTGGGCAACACGTGCTTCGATCTCGGCCTTCTCGCCAGCACCGTCGACGATGGTGGTTTCGTCTTTGGTGATTTCGATCTTCTTGGCGGTGCCCAGCATGTCCATGGTGACGGACTCGAGCTTCATGCCCAGATCTTCGCTGATGACCTGACCGCCGGTCAGGATTGCGATGTCCTGCAGCATGGCCTTGCGGCGATCGCCGAAGCCCGGTGCTTTGACAGCAGCAATTTTCAGGCCGCCGCGCAGTTTGTTGACAACCAGAGTTGCCAGCGCTTCGCCTTCAACATCCTCGGCGATGATCAGCAGCGGTTTCTGCGACTGGATCACCTGCTCGAGCAGCGGAACCATCGGCTGCAACGAGGACAGTTTCTTTTCGTGCAGCAGGATCATGCAGTCGTCGAGCTCTGCGATCATTTTGTCTGCGTTGGTGACGAAGTAAGGCGACAGGTAGCCACGGTCGAACTGCATACCTTCGACAACATCGGTCTCGGTTTCCAGACCTTTGTTTTCTTCGACGGTGATAACGCCTTCGTTGCCAACCTTCTGCATCGCGTCTGCGATCTGCTGGCCGATTTCGGCTTCTCCGTTGGCCGAGATGGTGCCAACCTGAGCAACTTCTGCCGAGTCTTTGACTTCGCGCGAAGCCGACTTGATGCCTTCAACAACCTTGGCAGTTGCCAGGTCGATGCCGCGCTTCAGGTCCATCGGGTTCAGGCCAGCTGCAACCTGCTTCAGGCCTTCTTTTACGATCGCCTGTGCCAGAACGGTTGCGGTGGTGGTGCCGTCACCGGCTTCGTCATTGGTGCGGCTGGCGACTTCTTTCACCATCTGCGCGCCCATGTTTTCGAACTTGTCTTCCAGTTCGATTTCCTTGGCAACCGAAACACCGTCCTTGGTGATGCGCGGCGCGCCGAAGGATTTGTCCAGAACCACGTTGCGGCCTTTGGGGCCCAGGGTCACTTTAACCGCGTCGGCCAGGATGTTCACACCCTTCAGCATACGGTTGCGGGCATCGGTGTCGAATTTGACGTCCTTTGCAGCCATGTCGTTTCTCCTTGAGAAATTGGTTTGAAATGAAGATCAGAGAAAGCGCGCGGGCTTACTCGATGATCCCCATGATGTCGCTTTCTTTCATCATCAGCAGCTCTTCGCCGTTGACCTGAACCTCGGTGCCCGACCATTTGCCGAACAGGATCTTGTCGCCAGCTTTAACAGCCATTGCGATCAGTTCGCCGCTGTCCTTGCGTGCGCCTTCGCCGGTTGCGACGACTTCGCCTTCGCTGGGCTTTTCTTTTGCGCTGTCAGGGATGATCAGGCCGCCTGCGGTTTTCTCTTCGCTCTCTACGCGGCGAACCAGCACACGGTCATGAAGCGGTTTCAATGCCATCTTTGTAGCTCCTTGGGCTCAAAGTTTATCTATCCTCCCCTCACCGGTTGGCGAGGCGTTAGCACTCGGGGTGTGTGAGTGATAACGACGCATAGCTAGGGAGTCTAAAAGTCCGAGTCAACAATTTGCGAGAGATTTTTTTGCAAGATGGATCAGTCAGCCTGTTCCCAGCTATAGGCCCAATGCTTCAACCCTTCTGCGCCCTCTGACGTAAGCCCATAGATGCCCTTTTCAACCTTCTCGAACCACCCGTAGTGGTTTTCCCGCATCAGCCGGGTGGCGACCGGGACCGCGACCGATCTAGCGACGTCCGCCCCCTTGGACGGGCCATTCTCGGCCAGATACGCCGCACATTTCAGCGCATCCTGCCGATACGCCGTCACGATACCATGGCGCGTCGCGCCTCCGGCGTTCGGGTCGCCTTGCAGCCGGTCGAATTCGCGCAGCAACCGAGCGGCCCTGGCTTTGTTTTTACGGGGCGCGTAGGGGCCGGGATCGCACTGAACCTCAACCATGCCATCAGCCCGCACGGTGATCAGGCCCAGGCCAAGCCTGCGACACAGTGCCAGATTGTCCTTGAGCGCCCGCCGGGCCGTTCGGCCCGTGGGTTTGCAGACTGCAATATAGACCAGATCGGTGAGCTTCAGCCGGGTGATCGCCTGATGAAACAGGGCCAGCGTGAACCGCAGTTTCAGTTCGACAATCACCGGCGCATCCTCATCGCGCACCGCAACGATGTCGACTGCGCCGACTTCGCCTTTGACGGTGTATCCCTGACGCTCCAGCAGCGCCTTGACCGGGGGATAGAGATCCTGCTCGCGGTTCATGTGGCCATGCTACGCAGATTGTCCGAGAATACCAGACGGGCGGCTTGAACATCGGCAGGTGGCGTGGCTAAGTCTGGGTTCAACTTCTTGACACCATTCAGGCTGGTCCCATGCGTTTGCTCACGTTTCTTGCGTTCCTTGTGTTTCCGATCTCGGCTCAGGCCGCGTGCGAGGGGGTGGACCTGCGGCCACAACTGCCCGAGGAAACCCGGACCAAATTGCAAAGTGCAGTGGCCCGGATCGCCTATGCCGAAGGCAATCACTGGATTGCACGCAAGGGCGACACGGTTTTGCACATCATCGGCACGTTGCACACTTACGATCCGCGCATGGAAGACGTGATTGACCGCCTGTCGCCCGAACTCAGCAAAGCGGACGCATTTTATTTCGAAGTCACTCAGGACGACATGGACGCTTTCGAAAAGACCATGGCCAGCGACCTGAGTGCGGTAATGATTACCTCGGGCCCTACGTTGATCGACCTGATGGCAGAAGACGACTGGGATGCGCTGTCCACAGCCCTGGCCCAACGCGGCATCCCCGGCTGGATGGCTGCGAAGATGCGCCCGTGGTTCCTGACCATGATGCTGAGCATTCCGCCCTGCATGATCGAAGACCCGAATTCAACTTATGGAATGGACGCCCGCCTGAACGATCTGGCCGTTGAAAAAGGTATCCCGCAGCACTCGCTGGAACGAATCGAAGACCTGATGGCCATGTTCGACAGTTATCCGCTCGAGAAACAGGTCGAGTCGCTTGTGCGCCTGTCCGGGGCGATGCAGGGCAATGCGGACCAGTTGGCCACCATGGCCAACGCGTATCTGGAAGAAAAGCACGCCGAGATCATACAGCTTGCCCGCTTACAGGGGCTTGAGCAGTCGGGCCTGAGCCCCGAGGTCTTTGATGCGGAATGGCAGGATTTCGAGCAGCAATTGCTGGTGCAGCGAAACGCCAACTGGATGGCGCAGATTCTGGACATCAGGGATCAGACTGTTGTGATTGCGGTCGGTGCGGGACACCTGAGCGATGATTACGGGTTGCTGAACCAGCTGGAGCAGGCCGGATACGCGCTGACACGCGCCGCATTCTAAGCCGGTTCAGCGGTTTTCAGACCAAGCGTCGCAGACGGGCTGCTGTGGCGTGACAAGGACGTTTGTCCGCCCTATAACGCGCGCAAATTTCCATTCCGCAGGACGCTGACATGACAACGCTCGTATTTGGACACAAATCCCCCGACACAGATTCCACAGGCTCGCCGATCCTGTGGTCGTGGTACCTGAACGAGGTCAAGGGTGAGCAGACCGAACCGGTGTTGCTGGGCGAGCCCAACACCGAAGCAACATTCATGCTGGAAAACTGGGACCTGCCCAAGCCGCGGATCCTTGAGGACCTGCCCGCGGAAACCCCGGTGGTTATCGTCGACACCAACAACCCCGCCGAACTGCCGGCCAACATCAACAACGCGGACATCCGCGCCATCATCGACCATCACAAGCTGGTCGGTGGCCTGGAAACCAAAGGCCCGATCGACATCACAGTGCGCCCCCTGGCCTGCACGGCCACCATCATGGTCGACCTGATGGGCGAAGATGCTGCCAAGATGCCCGACGCCATCAAAGGCGCCGCGCTTACCTGCATTCTGTCGGATACGCTGGAGTTCCGCTCACCCACCACCACGCCCCATGACCGCGAGGTTGCAGAGCGGCTGGCGGCCGAGCTTGAGCTGGACATTTCGGCATATGCGGCTGACATGTTTGCGGCGAAATCGGATGTCTCGTCCTTCTCGGACGCCGAGTTGATCCGCATGGACAGTAAAGAATACGAGGTCGACGGCACCAAGTTCCGCGTCTCGGTTCTGGAAACCACCGCCCCCGGCGTCGTTCTGGACCGCAAGGCCAGCCTGGCGGGTTCGATGGTGGATGTTGCCAAGGAAGACGGCGTCGATCAGGTGCTATTGTTCGTCGTTGATATCCTGAACGAAGAGGCCACGCTTCTGGTCCCCAATGATCTGGTCAAAACCGTGGCCGAGAAAAGCTTTGGCGCAACCGTGGACGGGGACGCCGTCGTTCTGCCCGGTATCATGAGCCGGAAAAAGCAGATCATTCCGAACCTGAAGGTCTGATCCTTAAGCGACCCAAATCTGAAGGCGTCCAATTCGGGCGCCTTTTTTCTTTACTGACAGCCATTTGCGGACGCGTTGCCGGTTGTTAGTCTGACCGGGGGCCAAAGCCTATCCCAGGTCAGGTAAATGCAATGGTCGTACGAAAACTGAGCACCACCCGCAGCATCCTTCTTTTTGAAGGTGCCGACAAGGCGGCGTATTGGCGACGCTTTGCAATGTTGCTGACGCTGTCGGTCGTGATTGCCACCATGGGTTTGCTGCGCAACTCCGGCGCTGTCGTGATCGCGGCCATGCTTGTGGCACCGCTGATGACCCCGATCCTCGGGGTGGCCGCCGCGATGGTCATGGGATGGCTGAAACGCGCGGTGACGCTGGCGCTTACGGTTTGCCTGGCGGCCATTGTCTGCGTAATGATGGCATGGTTTCTGGTCTATGTCGCAGATGTTCCCCGTGGCATTTTGATCCCCGACCAGGTCCTGGCGCGCACCGATCCCGGTACCGAAGACCTGATCGTCGCGCTCGCTGCCGGTGTGGCTGGGGCCTATGTTCAGATCAACAAATCCGAATTGAGCCTTCTACCCGGCGCGGCCATCGGCGTTTCGCTTGTTCCCCCGCTGTCGGCTTCGGGCATTCTTTTGTATTTTGACGAATCCGCCGAAGCCTATGAGGCAGGGCTGCTTTTCGCAACGAATCTTGGCGCGATCATTCTGTCCGCCTGCGCGGTTTATCTTGTCTATGCCGCGCGCTCCGTGGTTTTCAGCAAGGGAAAGCGCAAGCTGAACTTTACCGCCAGCGTCTTTGTCGCGATCGCGTTTCTGGTCGTCGTCGTCCTGCAACTTGGGAAGTCCACCTACAACCGTTATCTGGAAACGCGGACCGAGGCGCAACTGGCCGAAGCCATTCGTGCATGGGCCGATCCGGTTTCCGTGGAAATCATCCGCATCGACGTCAACGCTCAGCGCAAGCGGGCCGAGGTTTGGCTGATCGTCGATCTGCCGGCCGAAGCGCAGTTCAAGGTTTCTTCCATTGCCGGTTTGTTGCCACCCAAGCTGCGTGAGACCCCTCTGGTCGGGGTGCTGGAGGAGGAACTGGGACCCGGATACCTGGCCATCATCCGGTATCAGCCGCGCATCGGGGCCCAGATCATCCTGGGAACGGAAAACGTTCAGCAGGCCCCGGATGTCACGAAAATTACCGAAGACGAGTAGCAGATTCACCCATTCCTTGGCGCAAACGGGAATGCGGGATGGTGTTCGGGCCCAAGCTTTGCCATAGCTGTCGCCAGCGCGATATCAGACCCAGAGGCACCCATGACCCAGATCGTTTCCTCGCTTTCCGAGATCTCGGACCGTTACAAAGCACTGTTTGTCGACCTTTGGGGCTGTGTTCACAACGGCATCACGGCCTACCCCGAAGCCGTCGAAGCGTTGAAGGCCTATCGCACCAAGGGTGGCCTGGTGGTCTTGGTCACGAACTCTCCCAAACCCCGCGCCGGGGTGGCAGAGCAACTCGTGCAATTCAACGTCCCCGCCGACGCGTATGACACCATCGCCACCAGCGGGGATTCCGCGCGATCTGCGATGTTCCGGGGTGCTGTGGGGCACAAGGTTTACTTCATGGGCGAGTGGCAGCGCGATGCGGGCTTTTTCGAACCGCTGAAACTGCTGGACCACCCCATCCATATCGAGCGTGTGCCGCTGAAGGAAGCCGAGGGAATTGTCTGCTGCGGTCCGTTCGACCCGATGGCCGACCCGGATGTGAACCGGCCGGATTTCCTGTACGCCAAGCAGATGGGGATGAAACTGCTTTGTGCGAACCCTGACATTGTCGTGGACCGCGGCGAGGTGCGCGAATGGTGTGCCGGTGCTTTGGCCAGGCTGTACACCGAAATGGGCGGTGAAAGCCTGTATTTCGGCAAACCGCACCCGCCGATCTATGATCTGGCCCGCCGCAGGTTGCAGGAACTGGGGCACGATATCCCCGACAGCGACATTCTGGTGATCGGCGACGGCCCCCACACGGACATTCTGGGCGGCATGGGAGAGGGCATTGATTCTCTGTTCATCTCGGGCGGATTGGCCGCGGCAGAAACAAAAACGTCGCACCATCCGCATCACGAATCCCTAACCGCCTATATTGAAAGGGAAAAGATCAATCCAACCTACACGATCGGGCGCTTGAGGTAGCAAGAAAAGACTTGATTTTCTGCAACTGCGAAGTAATAAAGTTGCCAACCTTGGCCAAATGATGGTTTTTTCTTTCACGGCCGATTTCGAGTGAGGGCAACATGTTGGACAATCTTCCGCGCGGAACGATCTGTATCGAAGACATCGAAATGGGCATGTCCCGCCACCTGCGCAAAGTGGTGACGGATGAAGATATCGAAATGTTCGCGCAGGTCTCGACCGACCGGAATCCGGTGCATCTGGACGATGACTATGCCCGCGATACCATCTTCGAAGGCCGTATTGCCCATGGAATGCTGACGGCGGGTCTGATCTCGGCCGTGATTGGTGAACAATTGCCGGGTCATGGCACCGTTTACATGGGTCAGTCACTGAAGTTCCTGGCGCCTGTGCGTCCGGGTGACATGGTCTATGCCGAGGTGAAGGTGATCGACATCGATTTTGCCAAGCGCCGCGTCAAGCTGGACTGCCATTGTTCGGTCGAGGGCAAGAAGGTTCTGATCGGCGAAGCCATGGTGCTTGCCCCGTCGCGCAAGTTCGACTGACTGGCAAACACAGTCTTGCAAAAGGCGCCGGACCGGCGCCTTTTTTGTTTGGGCACTCAACCAGACTTAAGGATGTCAGGAAGAACGTGTTCGTTTTCGTCCCTTCAGCGCACCTGATTCCAGAATGATTTCCGACACCACGTGTTCACGCCGGTAGGCCATTACATGAACCCCGGAAACACCGGCGATGTCCCGGATCTGCTGGATCAGTTCGATACAGATCTTCTTACCCTCTTCCGCGGGCTTTTCGGCATTCTCCATCCGCTCGATTACATGATCCGGGATGTGAATTCCGGGCACATTGCTGCGCATCCAGCGAGCCGCGCGTGCCGAAGCGATGGGGCCTACACCGGCGATGATGAACACTTTTTTGTCCAGACCGGCATCCCGAACCCGCCCCATGAACCTTTCAAAGAGCGGAATGTCATAGATATAGTTGGTCTGAATAAACTCGGCCCCCGCCTCGACCTTCTTGGCAAGACGTTCCGGGCGCCAGTCATAAGGTGGTATACAGGGGTTTTCCGCCGCACCCAAAAACAGTTGAGGGGGGCGCGTGATCTTGCGGCCGGAAAGAAACTTTCCCTGATCGCGCATCGTTCGGATCGTCCGCAGCAAGGTCAGGGAATCGAAGTCGAACACCGGTTTTGCCCCCGGTTGATCCCCAACCCCGACACCGTCGCCGGTCAGGCACAATACGTTGCTGACGCCCAGCGCCGCGGCCCCCAGAACATCCCCCTGAATGGCGATCCGGTTCCGGTCTCGGCAGGAAATCTGATAGACCGGAGAATACCCCGCGCGGGTCAACAACGCACAGATTCCTATCGAAGACATGTGGCAGTTGGCACCAGACGCATCGGTTGCATTGATCGCATCCGCCACTTCACCCAACGGCTGTGCCGCCTGAAAAACATCCTCGGGGTCAGCACTGTCTGGCGGGTTCAGTTCAGCGGTCACCGCAAAGCGGCCCGAACGCAGAACTCTTTCCAATCGACTGTGCGAGACATAGCCTTCGGGAACAGGCACATAGCCGATCGGCTCAACCTCGCTGCGATGGGCATCAATCATTTCTTCAGCTCCCGGTTCACCGCGTTGGGGGGTTCAGCAGCCAGAGGTGCCGCAGAGGGTTCGTTTTCTCGCGCCTCCGGGAACGCCTGCGCAAGCGTTTCGCGGGCAGCGTCCCGGGCCTCGCGTTCCTGTGCGGCGATCTCGCGGCTGACCCGCAGCCAGGATGATGACCCCTTCAAGGTGTGTTCCACGGGCGGAAGAACCTCTTTTATCTTGTCGCCCCCGTGCCGCATGCGGCTGGCCCCGTCCCAGGCCAAAGCCCAGACGCATTTCATATCGGGTTTCACCTCGCAGAACTCACCGGGGCGTACACCGCCGCATGGGCCGTTGCGCAGTTGCTTGGGGCAGTTCATCGGGCAAGACATACCCGTCGAAGACAAAACGCATTGCCCGCACATCTTGCAATCGAACAACAGGCTTTTGACGCCTTTTTCGACCAGCGCGATGGGGCGTTCGACGCGGTTGTAGCCGATCTTTGCAAAGACCGGATCCATCGCGACCATGCCCCGTTCGACACATTTGTAAATCCACTCGAACGCACGGGCGTTGCGAATCGCGAACAGTCGCAATCGATACATGGTCTGCCTCCTGTGCTGGGTTCATCTGAACCTGGCCGGGCCATCGTCCGCCCCCCAGCGTGGTCCGAGGGTCGGAAGTTCAGTCTACACCCAGTATTTTTTTTGGATCAAGCAGTTGACCGAATATTGTACAGCATTCCAGGGATGCCCCGTGTGCAATCATGTCCGGCAAATGGTTTTGGTGTGTTTCGCCAGAACGCGTGCCTTGAACTCAAACTGCCGCTTGAACAAATCGCAACGCAACGCTACGCAATCGCCTATGCACATCATCCGGGATTTCCAGTTTGTCGAGCCAGAAGATCGCGGCGCCAGCGTTGCGATCGGGAATTTTGATGGCGTCCATGTGGGGCACCGGTCGGTGATCGAACTGGCCCGCGACGCGGCCCCGGATGCGCCACTGGGTGTCATGACATTCGAGCCGCATCCACGTGAGTACTTTGCGCCGGACTCTCCTCCGTTCCGCCTGATGCGCGGCAATGCGCGGGCGCATCGGCTTGAGAAGCTGGGTGTCGAGAGACTGTATGAGCTGCCGTTCAACGCGGCGCTGGCCGGGCTTTCCCCCGATGAATTCGCGCGCAACGTGATTTGTGACGGGCTGGGCCTGTCCCATGTCGTGGTCGGGGCCGATTTCTGTTTTGGCAAGAGCCGCAGCGGGACGGCTGACGATCTGGTTCGGTTCGGGCAAGAGATGGGATTTGGCGTGACGATTGCCCCTTTGATGCAGCGGTCGGAAAACGTGGTTTCGTCAACCGCCATTCGCACCGCATTGAGCGAGGGTCGCCCAAGGGATGCCGCCGCGATGCTGGGCCATTGGCACAGGATCGAAGGCGAGGTGATCGGCGGCGAGCAGCGCGGGCGCGAGCTGGGTTTTCCAACGGCGAACATGTCCATCGAAGGGCTCCACCCGCCGAAATTCGGTGTCTACGCAGTATTGGTCGACGTGCTGGATGGCCCGCATCAGGGCAGCTATCACGGCGCGGCCTCGGTTGGGGTGCGCCCGATGTTCCATGGCGAAGTGCCAAATATCGAAACCTTCCTGTTCGACTTTTCCGGCGACCTGTACGGGGCGACCTTGTCGGTGGGGCTGATCGAATTCCTGCGCCCTGAAATGACATTTGACGGGCTGGATGGTCTGATCGCGCAGATGAATGCCGATTGTGAACAGGCCCGGGGCATTCTGGCCGCCCTATGAGCGCTGATCCGATTGAACGCACCGGCCTGCCCGCCCGGTTCTGGGAACGCAAACCCCTGCGCAAGATGAACCAGCGCGAGTGGGAGGCCCTGTGTGACGGCTGCGGCAAGTGCTGCCTCAACAAGCTGGAAGATGAAGACTCGGGCGAAGTTGCCCTGACCTGCGTCGCCTGCCGCCTTCTGGATGATGAAAGCTGCCGCTGCACGCAATACGACATCCGGCATCAATTCGTGCCTGAATGCATCGTCATGACACCCGACAATATCGACGAACACGCCTATTGGTTGCCGCAAACCTGCGCGTATCGGTTGCTGTGGGAAGGCAAACCGCTTTACGACTGGCACCCATTGTTGTCTGGTACGCCGGAAACCGTGCATGCCGCAGGCGTGTCGGTCCGAGGGCGCACGGTGTCCGAGTTCGAAACCCCCATGGAAGAGTGGGAAGACTACATTATCGAGGAGCCTAGCTGATGTATTTCGCATCTGACAATTCCGGGCCGGTTCACCCGCAGGTCATGGCCAAACTGGCCGAGGCCAACCGGGGCTATCAGATGGCCTATGGCGCCGACACGATGATGAACGAGGTGCGTGACCGCATTCGCAGCATCTTTGAAGCTCCGGGGGCTGCCGTCTATCTGGTGGCGACGGGGACAGCGGCAAATTCGCTGGCCCTTGCCACATTGTCCAACCCTTGGGAAACGATCTTCTGCTCTCCGGTCGCCCATATTCATGAAGACGAGTGCAACGCGCCCGAGTTTTACACCGGGGCCAAGCTGACCCTTGTTCCCGGAAGCGACAAGATGGTTCCGGACGCGCTGCGCGGGTCCATCCTGGGCGAAGAAACCCGAGGAGTTCACGGGCCGCAGCGCGGGCCGGTGTCGATCACTCAGGTCACCGAGCGCGGATCGGTCTATTCGCTGGAAGAGTTGCAGGCGTTGTGCGGGGTCGCAAAGGAATATGGCTTGCCGGTCCATCTGGATGGGGCCCGGTTCAGCAATGCTCTGGTGGCCCTGAATTGCTCTCCGGCAGACATGACATGGAAAGCCGGGGTGGACGCGGTCAGCTTTGGCGGCACCAAAAACGGCCTGATGGGCGTCGAGGCGGTGGTGTTCTTTGACGAGAGCAAGGCCTGGGAATTCGAGCTGCGGCGCAAGCGCGGGGCGCATCTGTTTTCCAAGCATCGCTACCTGTCCGCTCAGATGGCGGCCTATCTTGAGGATGATCTGTGGCTAAAGCTGGCCCGTCAGGCCAACGCAAACTGTGCCCGGCTGGCTAATGGCTTGCGTGCAAAAGGGGCCGAGTTCCTGCACGAACCGCAGGCCAATATGGTCTTTGCCGCTTTTTCACGCGCGAAGCACAAACAGCTGCATGAGGCCGGGGCAATCTACCACCTTTGGGGGGCCGAGCTGGAAGGTGACGATGACG
Organism: Ruegeria sp. BHSA118; assembly: GCF_059613405.1. Classification (NCBI taxonomy): domain Bacteria; kingdom Pseudomonadati; phylum Pseudomonadota; class Alphaproteobacteria; order Rhodobacterales; family Roseobacteraceae; genus Ruegeria; species Ruegeria sp. BHSA118. The sequence goes on along the minus strand of NZ_JBXWSM010000022.1, from coordinate 2,974 downwards.
ATGAAAGCCTTGCGTGCAGACTGGTCTGCGACTGGTCGATCGGAACAGCCGAGATCGATCAGTTTCTCAGCCTGTTGTAACACCCGCCCCGTGGCCAGCTTTCCAGAACTGCTGAAGCAGCACGCTGGTTTCAAGGGGGTGCGAAATGGGCAGCATATGCCCCGCACCTTGAACGATTTTATGGCGTACGTTCGGCAGACGGCGCCGCAACCCTTCACAGATTGCCGGGATCGTCGGTTGGGTCTTTGATCCGCTCAGCAACAGGGTTGGCATCGATACGCGCTTGCATCTGCCGGGATCAAGCAACCCGGCCCGGTCATCGTACAGAACGGCATAAGACGCAGGAACAACATGAATCCCACGCACCATGCTGGCGCGCGTCCGTTCTGGCAGGTCAGGCCATTTGGGGCTGATGTCAGTGCTCCACATCCGGTTGAACAACCGCGCGGCCAGCGCCTTGTCGCCTGCTTGGAACGCTGCTTCAATCGGTTGTGACTCTCGCAGGTGCTGATCGTACAAATCGGGCGCGTCCTGTTTTGCCACGGCAAAGAACACAGGCTCGATCAGGGTCAAACTTCGTATACGGTCCGGGTGCTCGATGGCCAGTCTGAGCGCAACGATCGCCCCAAAGGAATGGCCGACCAGATCCGTGGGCTCGGTCAATTCGACCGCCGCCAGCCCTGTCACAGCGTCAAAAAAATCGCGTTGACCGTCCCAATCCGGACTGCGCCCGTGAGACAGCATATCCGGTGCTACAAGACACACGCTGCCATCCAATGCCTTGGCTAGGCCGGACCACGCGCCGGAATGCGCAATGGTGCAATGAAGGGCAAGCAGTTTGCGCCCTCCATCGCCCAATCGTCTGACAAAACCGGATTGCATCGCCGTTGGTGCTGTCATCCTTTCATCTCGGACAGATGCCGATCCAGATCTTCCAGGCGATCCTGCCCCCAGAAGCGTTGACCATCCGGCGTGATGTAGAACGGCGCGCCGAACACACCACGATCCACGGCTTCTTCCAGATTGGCGGCATAGGTTTCGGCCCCGACCAGCAGGCCGCTGTTGGCCAGATCGGGATCAAACCCGGCATTGGCCAGACAGTCGCGGATCACATCATCCTGGGCCACATCCTTTTCTTCGGCCCAGCAGGCGCGCAGAATGGAATGACTCAGCTTGCCGACGTCGCCCGAACCGTCCTTGATTGCGGCGATAATCGCATAGGAAGAAGGCGCCATGTTGGTCGGCCAGTGCGCCGGTTGCAGGTTGAACTCCATCCCCAGATTTTTGGATTGGCGCAGCAGCTCCTGAGCGCGGTATTCGATCCGCGAGATGTGGCGATCCTTCGGCGGGGTTCCCCCGGTGCGCGCGAACAGGGCCATGATGTCCAGCGGCTTGTAGTTGATCGTTGCGCCGTGTTTCGCCGCCACCTCCTCCAACCGGGTACCAGCCAGATAGCTGTAAGGCGAAATTGTCGCAAAATAGTAGTCAATCTGGGTCATGTTCACTTTCTCCGCTGCGTTATCTTTGCGGGACGGTAAGGCCATGCTAAGCGGTGTCAACATCACGAATCTGTCACATAGCCATTGCTGCCCGGGGACCTCAGCCGATGCCGACACTTCACGAACCCAAGCTTATTGCTGGGAACGCCAACCTTCCACTTGCCAAAACCATCGCCCGCCGCATGAGCCTGTATCGCGGTGTTGACCAGGGATTGGTCGATGCGCGCGTCGAACGGTTCAATGACGGCGAGATCTTCGTCGAAGTGTTCGAGAACGTACGCGGCGAGGATATGTTCATCATCCAGCCGACCTCGAACCCGGCCAACGACAACTTGATGGAGCTGCTGATCATCGCCGACGCATTGCGCCGCTCGTCTGCGCAGCGGATCACGGCCGTGATCCCGTATTTCGGTTATGCCCGTCAGGATCGCCGCACCAAGGCCCGCACGCCCATCAGCGCCAAGCTGGTGGCCAATATGCTGACCGGCGCAGGGATCGAGCGGATTCTGACGATGGATCTTCATGCCGCGCAGATTCAGGGCTTTTTCGATATGCCCGTCGACAACCTGTACGCCTCGCCGATCTTTGCGCTGGATGTCAAAAACCAGTTCAAGGACAATCTGGATGAGATCATGGTGGTTTCACCCGACGTGGGCGGCGTGGCGCGCGCGCGTGAACTGGCCAAGCGCATCAATGCCCCCCTGTCGATCGTTGACAAACGGCGCGAGAAAGCAGGCGAAGTCGCGGAAATGACCGTTATCGGGGATGTGAAGGACAAGATCTGCCTGATTGTCGACGATATGTGTGACACCGCCGGTACGCTTTGCAAGGCCGCGCAGGTCCTGTTGGACAATGGTGCCAAGGAAGTTCACTCCTACATCACGCACGGCGTCATGAGCGGCCCGGCGGTCGAGCGGGTGACGAACTCGGTCATGAAGTCGCTGGTGCTGACCGATACGATCCAGCCGACCAAAGAGATTTTGAAGGCAAAGAATATCCGCATCGTTCCGACTGCGCCGATCTTCACCCAGGCGATCCTGAACATCTGGAACGGAACCAGTGTGTCTTCGCTGTTCGAAGACAAGACGCTGACCCCGATCTACGAATCCATGTATCAGATGGATTGAGCAACAGGGGGCGGCCAAACATGTCGCCCCCTGTTTTCTGAAATACCGATTGCGCAGATATCTGACCATGGGGCGCGATCGGCGACACAAGTGGAATCACCTCCATGACTGCCAACAAACGTATTGTTCTTTCCAGCGATCATGCGGCGATCAAGCTGCGCCGGTCCGTGGCCAACCACATCGCACAGCAAGGTTGGGACGTGGTTGATATTGGCCCGACAAGCCCGGAAAGCACCCATTACCCCAAACACGGCAAGGCCGCGGCGCAGGCCGTAGCCTCGGGCGATTGCAGCTTGGGTATTGTCCTCTGCGGCACTGGGCAAGGGATCATGATGGCTGCGAACAAAG